>JBIOHI010000046.1:0-11231 GCA_044448845.1 Bacteroidia bacterium | reverse complement strand
TATCAACCGGTTGCCAATTGATCCGGTGGGATTTGGTGATGGAGGAATTGGTCCGATGGTGGAAATGGGGGCGGGAATTGTGGGTGGACTTCAGGTTGGATACTCAAAACTCAGTTATGATTTATATGTTTCGAACGGGCCACAATTAATTTATCCCAATCCAGCACCAGGTGCAGATACAAGATGGGGACAAATGCAATATGAAATGTTCGGAAACAATAATAAATCTCAGGCAGTTGGCGGTCGAATTGGTTTTCTCCCGTTATCAAATTCAAGTCTCGAACTTGGAGTTTCCGGCCAGTATAAAAATTCAACAGGCGATACGGCTTATACCAACGTTAGCGTATTGTTTTATGCGGTTGACCTTTCGTATTTCAAAAAGATCGATGCTATTGGAAGTACTGTGCGGCTTTTAGGAGAATATAAAGTAATGAATGTCGGTAATGGGGGAAATTATTCAGCTTACATTTTAGATTCAGCGCATAGTCAGAGTGTGACCATGACAAGTAATGCCTGGTATGGACAATTAAGTATCAGACCAACACAAGTTGAAAATGATATTCTAAAAAATATTGAGATCGTGGGAAGGTATTCCCAATTCACACCTCCTGCAGGCACGGCTACATTAGTTCCCGGAGGACTTTGGGGGGTGGATAAAGATGTGATCTCGCAACTCGCGGTTGGAATCAATTACTGGTTGCGCTGGGATGCGGTATTAAAATTCTCCTATACCAGCCAGGATGGAAATTATGCAAGCAACAGTCTCGCGGGACAAAGATTCAACGCACAAATTGTTTACAGGTTCTAATTATCTAAAAAGAAAATACCATGAAAAGAAATACTATCCTAACATCGTTTTTAGTGCTGATCGCAACGTTGGTGTGCGTTCAATTTGCCTGTAAAACTCCTGAATCCATCCTGAATAAATCCGGAGCACAACTCTGGGGAGAGAATTGTGCCCGTTGCCATAATGCGCCTTCTCCGAATGATTACAAACCTGCCCAGTGGGAGGTTATCGGTAATCACATGAAGATACGTGCCGGGCTTACCAATGCTGAAACCCAAAAGATCGTAGAGTTTCTCCAATCATCATCAAAATAATCAATTAAGAGTTGATTTTAATAAATGTTCAAACTAAAACTGCCGCTTACGAGCGGCATTTTTTTATAAAATGGAATTTATTTCCCGAAATTTTTCAGCTTGATCTGCGTGAGTCTTCGTTTGGTATCCAGTGAAAAATCATTGTCCATGATCCACTGGTAATAGGAGGGTTCTTTTTTTAAAACATCTTCGACAAGTTTACCGCGGTGCTTTCCGAAATTGAATACAATTCTTTTTTCGGCATCGTACATCATTCTTCCTGCAAGATCTACATTATTCGACTGACCTGAGACCTGGTGCAGCGAGTCCACATCATTTTTCAGTTCAGGGTATCGGTCGAGTTGTGACTGAAGCACCTCGTAGGTGGCGCGCGTGTCTGCTTCAGCAGTGTGGGCGTTTTCTAAATTTTTATCACAATAAAATTTGTAAGCAGCTGCGAGGTTGCGCTGTTCCATCTGGTGAAAGATCCGCTGCGCATCTACAAATTTTCGATTCTCTACATCAAATTCAATTCCGGCACGGAGGAACTCTTCCACCATCATCGGGAAATCAAATTTATTGGAATTGAAACCGGCAAAGTCGCATCCCATGAATTTCTCCGCTAATTCTTTTGCCCGTTCCGGAAATTTTGGTTCGTGTTCCACATCCTTATCGAAGATGCCGTGAATTTTGGAAACTTCGGCAGGTATAGGAATTCCGGGGTTGAAGCGAAGAGTCTGTGTTTCTTCGTTGCCCGTTGGAGAAATTTTTATATAAGCAAGTTCCACGATGCGATCCCTGGAGATACTTATTCCGGTTGTTTCAATGTCGAACACAACCAGCGGACGTTTTAACTGTAGTTTCATGAAAAATAATCAGGAATCGGTTTTATCTGAAAGTTCTGCTTCCGGATTAGATTCCTTGTTTTTATGAAGATGCCTGTGATGCCGATTCTCATCCGAATCGCCACGCTTGTAACCTTTGTAAGCCAAAATTCCCCAACCGGCAAGAAAAGCAACTCCGCCAATCGGAGTGATACCTCCGATCCACAACAAACCGTCACCGAGTGTGAGCGATCGGGTGGCCAATAAATAAAGCGAACCGGAAAATACTCCGATACCTGCCAGGAAAGCATAATAAATTTGTTTCACTGATTTCTCGTATAATCTCCGAAGTGAGATTCCAATGACCAAAATGGCCAGTGCATGCAGGAACTGGTAGTTGACAGCCGTTTTATAAGTATCGAGATCGTGTTCGTTCAAACGGTCTTTCAACTCGTGTGCACCGAAAGCACCCAACGCAACCGCCAGACCGCAGAGCACGGCACCGGTTTGTATCATCTGTTTTTGAAGTGTATAATTCGTCATGTTTTTACCAATTTCTGTTAACAAATAAAATCATTTACCTCTTTGTTACCAACTAATTTTGACAAACTATAAAATTGCATGAGCAGGTCAATGTTATCAGGGATAATTGCAACAGTGGTGGTCATCATTGCTCTTGCCGTTGTTTTTTATCTTAATTTCATACGCGTAAAAAGCGTTCCTGCGCTGCATGCCGTGCCTTCTTCCGCTTGCCTTATCTTTGAAGTGAAGAATATCCAGAATGCCTGGAAGAATTTTGCGGCCACAGATATGTGGAAAGATCTGGAGAAAAACGAAGCGGTAAAAAAAGTGAATCAAAAAATAAATCTCATCGATTCGCTGATTGGTTTGAATGAAGAGCTGAAGAAGATGCTTTCTTCCAACAAAGCAGTTGTTTCGTTTCATGCGCAGGAAGGACAAAAATTGTCGTTGCTGCTGGTTGCAGAAACCGGCAAAAAACTCGAAGCCGATGAATTCATCAAATGGATTTCGGCCGCATACCATTTTAATGTACTGAAAAGAACGTTCGAGGCGGCCACCGTTTTCGACCTGGTTACGGAAGATAAAAAAACAGCCATCAGTGTTTGTTACCATGAACAGCTTCTCATCATTTCCGAAGAGTCTTCCCTCGTGGAGGAATCCATCCGCAAACTGAAATACAACCTCGGCAATTCCACTAAAGGTCTTGAACAACTTGCTGCAATGGCCGAAACAACGGGCGATGCCAGCGTGTATGTGAATTACCGACTGTTGCCATCGTATTTTAATTTGTTCACCAAGCCTGAATATTCGGATCAATTTTCTTTCATCCGGCAAATGGCCAACTGGACGGTTTTTAATATCCGCCTGGGAAATGAGAGTATGCATTTCACCGGGCTTACCGTTACGGATGATTCCCTGTTCCAGTTCCTCGATCTTTTCAAAACGCAATCACCGGTGGAAATGAACATGCAGAAACTCCTGCCCAAGAATACCGCTTTCTATTTGCAGATCGGTTGCAGTGATTATCCGAAATACGCCACCGACCTTGCTGAATACCTGCAAGTGCATAAAAAAGCAGACCTGTACAATCGGTACACGGACAGTCTCGAAAAACGTTACGGTATTGATCTCGGGGATAAATTTTCATCGCTGGTGGGCAACGAGGCAATTCTCGGGATGATGGAACCCGTGAGTTCGGATTACAAAAAAGAATTGTTCGCGGTCATTCAATTCAAAGACCAGGCGCTTGCCGCTGCACAGCTCAATAATTTCGTACTCGCCATCACCAAGCGTGGAGAAATGGATTCGGCCGGCACTTCCACTTACAACGGATTAACCATTCAACACCTTCTCCTCGGTAATTTTTTGAAACTGTATTACGGAGAATTATTCGAGAATATTCGTTCTCCGTATTTCACACAAGTGGATAATGCTTTCGTTTTTGCAAACAATATGCAGTCGTTAAAAAATATCATCGACAATTATAAAACAGGCAACACACTTGTTAATGACGGGCGATTCGGGAGGTTCATGGAAAATTCAGCGAATTCATCCAATGTTAATTTCTTCCTCAGTCCGGGGTATTGTTTCCTTCTTCCTTCATCCTACATCACCGATGATTTTTTAAGTATTCTTAATCGCTATCATTTCGATTTTAAAAAATATGAATACCTTTCCGTTCAGTTCGCCAATTCGAACAACAAGGCGTTTTTTACCAGCATCAATTTCAAATTCAATCCATCGTTCAAAGAAGATACAAGAGTTTTATGGACGCTGAAACTTGATACCGGTTTCTCGGTTGCCCCTGCCATTGTTTACAATTCAACCGCCAAACAAAATGCCATCCTCGTACAGGACATCAATAACACCTTATATTATATCAACAATACCGGTAATATTTCCTGGAGGACCAAATTATCAGGGAAGATCATCAGCAGCATTACGCAAATGGATCCACAGAAGAACGGCAAGATCTATTATTTATTCAATACCACTTCGCAGGCTTGCATGATCGATGAGAACGGAAATAACATGATCGGTTACCCGATCAGATTCCCGGGAACAGCAACGGCTTCGTTAAGTATCTTTGATTTTGGCAACGACAGTAATTACCAGCTTTTCGTGCCGCTCGAGAACAACCGTGTCGCGGGATATACGATCAATGGTAAACCTATCCAGGGATGGAACCCTAAAGTGTGCGATGAAAAGATCGTTTCAAAAATCGGGTGCATCAGGGCCGGAAAAAGATCATTTATTTTTGCCAGCGGATCTAAAGGTACGATCATGATCTGGTCGGCAAAAGGTGAAAAACTGAAAGGTGATTACCAGGCTAAAGTGAATGCAAATCTTTCCCCCTTTACCGTGGTAGCCGACTCGGTTTCGTCCTTTGTCGCACTATGTGATTCTTCAGGATTGTTGAGCATCTTCACAGTTGATACCACTCTCAAGTTCATTCCGAATAATATGTTTTCGTTTACGTCCAAACCCGATTACATCGAAATGAATTTCAACCCGGATTCGAAACAATGGACCATTTTGAGCGGAACCCAAAAAGAATTTTCTGTTTACGATAAACCGGGCCACATTTTATTCAGCCAGCAGCTCCAGGATTCAGGTTTTGTCAAACCGTTCTTCAATTTCACAACCAACGGCAATTTGATGATCAGCTACTCTTCGTTGTCATCCGGGAAGCTGCATTGGTTCACCAATTCAGGAGCGGAATATCCTTCTTTCCCTGTGGATGGCTCAACCATTTTCACAGTTGGTAACCTGATGTCTGACGGAAGCAATTACCTGGTTTGCGGTGACCGTGATAATCATCTTATTTTAGTAAAACTAAAATGAAATACAGTTAGTCATTTTTCATTGTAGAAAAAAAGATTATTTTGGTCACGAATAACAAACCGATTTGATACCTGGAAGAAAAATAGTGTTTCCCGCGATGCTCTTCATCGCTTTATTTTACCAGTCGTGCTATAAAGACACACTCGACCAGTTGCAGAGTATCCAGGGAATTCAGGGTGCACCGCAGTTTTCGGTCCCGGTGATCAATGACCATTTGGGACTGAAAGATATTTATGCCATGTACAAGAGTAAGGGGTATATTGTAGAAGGAAGTGATAATTTTTTGACCTTCATTTACAAATCAGCCGACACTCTCCCCAGTCACCAATATTTAAGTATTCAACCCGCAAGCTTCAGCTACAATTTTGCTCTCGATGCCGGAGCCATCAGTTTATTCAATACCATAGGTACCTTCACCAGTTCGTTCAGCAATTATGCTTTACTGCCGGTGACCAATGGAGAACGGCTTAAAAAAATAAATATCAAATCGGGATCTTTCGTTATGAATATTACTTCTACTTTCAGGCATAATATCAAGATCGTGGTTACTTATCCGACCCTCCTGAAAAACGGAATAGCACTGGTGGACACCATCAAATTAAATTACACGGGTACTCTTCCGGTGACCACGGGTAATTCGATCGATCTGTCCGGTTATGAACTGGATCTTTCAAACGGAGGTTTCAGTTATAATGTGGTACCTTACTTGTTCCAGATCAGTGTTACCCGAATTCCCGGAAACCCGATTTCCGTGACCGACCAACTACACTTTGACAATAATGTGAATGTATCCACTTACAATTACCTGCAGGGCTACCTCGGTAAATTTAACGTACTTCAATACACCGCGGATAATACCTTTGATATTTTCGACAAGCAGGCTGACGGAAATGTTTTTATTTACGATCCGAAAGTTAAAGTGAACATTGATAATGGCATCGGGATGCCTATCACCGCCCAGATTTCAAATATCCGGATCATCACCGGAAAAGGAAATACCTACCCGGTGAACGTGAATAAATTCAAAGACACATTTACCTTTGATTACCCGCGTTTTAGCCTGAACCAGGTTGGAAAAATAATCACCAGCGGATTCCAGGTGGATAAGACCAATTCGAATATTGATACGCTTCTCAGCAAAGCTCCGCAGGAATTAATGTACGATATTACTTATACAGCCAATTACAACCAGGTGGTGGATGAAGACAATTTTCTTTTTGATAAAAATTATTTCGTGGATAATACCAACGTGGAATTACCGATGCAAATAAAAGTCGTGGATTATTATATTCACCATTCCGATATTCTCACGCTGACAGCCCAGGATCCGAAGTACACGATCGACTGGTATAAAATGAGCAGTTATTTCAATAATTCAATGCCGATTGGTGCACTGGCTCAAATGTATTTTTGCAAGAAAGCCCTCATCAATAACATTGATAGTTTTATTATCGTTGACAGTCTTTATCCTGCCCCGATTCCAATTTCCCCCGCAGCCGTGGACGCGAACGGTAAAATAATTTCGCCCAGCATAGTTACCAACGAAGCTACGATGAATTCCGAACGGTATGATTATCTTCAGAAACACTGCGATAAGTTTTTACTTTCGATGCATATCAGGACTTCTGATTACGCAGGCAGTTTGCCTTTTGTAAAAATATATTCCAACCAATCCATAATATTCAAAATTGGAGTGGAAGCCAAGGGAAGATACAAATTAACCAAACAATAGCCGTGCAGTTATTTAAACGATCAGCCTTTATACTTTTTATCTTTTCGTCAGCCATTAAAGTTAACGCACAGGGAGATTTTACGCTGTACGCGATGCGCGAGCTTAATCAATCCGTTTCGCTCAATCCTGCTTTCATGCCCGATTACAACCTTTCTATTGGTGTCCCTCTTCTTTCGGGAATAATGGTGGGTAGCGAAGTTCACGGATTAAATATAAATACTATTTTGTCTTCATTAACTCCCGATAAGAATATTGATCTTGGCGTACTCAGTTCAAAACTGGACGGAAAATTCTTTGGAGTGAAACCTTTTTTTCAAACCGAATTATTTCATTTGAGATTGGGTTACGGGCATTACCAGTTCAGTGTATTCTCCGGGTTAAAAGTTAACAGCAATGTTTTATTGTCGAATACTTTTATTGAACTGGTAGGTAATGGAAATGCCAATTACATGGGGCAGAACATGGTTTTCGGAGGAAACAATATCCAGGTATCATCGTATATAGAAACCGGTATCGGGGTATCTCGCGAATTTGAAAGATGGACCATTGGCACCCGCTTGAAGTGGCTGAGCGGTATCGCTAATTTATCCACGGATAACCTGAACATGAATTGGTATACCTCCGCAGCCTCGTTTGATAAAACAACTTTTTCATTTGGCGGAACTATTCGTTCTTCGGGATTGCCTTCTATTTCCGATTCATTGAACGGATCACACAATGCTGATAATTTGGTTGATTCAAACTCCGGGAATAACCTGTCCAATGATCTGAAGAGTGTTGGTTTTTTCAGCAACCAGGGATTTGCTATTGACTTTGGTGCCACTTTCCGTGTTACCCCGCTGTTGAATGTTCACGCATCTGTTCTCGATCTCGGTGGGATCACCTGGAATAACCACACCTATAATTATAACCTCGACCAGATCAACCTCGAACATTCCGGTTTCACGATTAATCAGTTTAAAGATACTACCCAAAATAAATTGATGCAGGACAGTTTAAATAACCTGTTGACACGACAGATCAAAAGAGCTAATACCACGTTCGGCTCGTATTATACACCGCTTGTTACAAGAGTTCTCATTGGTGCCGATTACGACCTCACTCTTCGCGACAGGGTGGGTGTGCTCATGCAGTTCCAGTATTTCAACAACGAGATTTTCCCGGCTTATTTTATAAATTATAACCGCAAGGTGGGTACCAACTGGAACATGACGGCAAGTTACGGTTACTATAATTCTTCCATGATGAACCTGGGATTTGGTACTTCCGTTAAGATTGGAGCGTTCCAGGTTTACATCGTGCACGATGATATTCTGTTTTATTTCTTCCCTCAATACGCCCGCAATATTTATTTGCGCTTTGGGTTCAATTTGGTTTGGGGTCAGCCACGGCCGAGAGCAAGGTATTAGTTAAAAATTGTTAATTAGGTCTGTGCGCGGGTCTCCTCAAAAAAGGAGGAGAGACAGAGGAGGTGTCGATGACACAATTTTAAAACTCCATATTCTCTCAATTAAATTCCTTCCCGTTTTTTTTACCACATTTTTTTTGCATAATTGAATTTCAATGATCCTGTTTTGAAAAAGAAACTGTTGCTTCTTCTATTCCTTTTCACCATCAATTCGAATTTTATTTTCGGTCAAAACAATTTATTAGTGAAGGGTGTGGTTCGCGACAGCCATTCGGGAGAGCGCCTGCAGGGAGTTTCGGTTGCGATTAAAGGATCAACCAACGGGGTGATCACCGATTTTGAAGGAGCCTTTGTTATCAAAGTTTCCTCATTGCCTGTTGTGCTTGTAGTAACGTTCATCGGCTTTGAAAAAATAGAATTAACCGTTTCATCGGTTTCGAAAACTTTGAACATTAAACTCACTGAAAAAACCAAACAACTCCGGGACGTTAACGTTACTGATTCACGAATCACCGAAAAACAAAAACAGGCACCCATGACCATTGAAACGATGGATGCGGTTGCCATCAAACAAACTTCTGCGCTTTCGTTTTACGAAGGCCTTGCACAATTGAAAGGAGTGGACATGATCTCGGCAAGCCTCGGTTTCAATATCATCAACACGCGAGGCTTCAACAGCACTTCACCGGTACGTTCGCTGCAGTTGATCGATGGAGTGGATAACCAGGCACCGGGTTTGAATTTTTCGCTGGGAAATTTTCTCGGGGCTTCCGAACTCGATATTCAGAAAGTGGATTTAATTGTTGGAGCAAGCTCTGCGTATTTTGGCCCGAATGCTTTCAACGGGGTGATCAACATGGAAACCAAAAGCCCGTTCAAATATCCCGGGTTAAGCGTGCAGCAAAAAATCGGTGAACGCAACCTGATGGAAACTTCGGTGCGTTGGGCGCAGGTTTTTAAAGACAGTAAAGGTGCGGACAGGTTCGCTTATAAATTCAATTTATTTTATATGCAGGCCAACGACTGGCGTGCCGAAAATTATGATGCCACTTCGCAATCGCCTGCTCCCAAAGGAAGTCCTGGTGGATATGATGCAGTGAATGTTTACGGGGATGAATATTCTAACGCAAGATTTTATAAAGACAATTCGGATTGGTCTTGGAGCGGATACGGATATTCGTTGCGCAATGGATATAAAGAAACGGACCTCGTAGATAATAAAACAAACAACCTCAAATTAAGCGGGGCGCTTCATTTTAAACCTTACAGGGATAATGAAATAATTTTCACGAGTAATTTCGGAAAAGGGAATACGATCTACCAGGGCGATGACCGTTTTGCTTTACGCGACATTTTATTTTTTCAGAACAAATTGGAAATAAAAAAAGAAGGAAAATATTTTTTAAGGGTTTATGCAACCAATGAGAATGCAGGAAACAGTTACGATATCTATTCTACGGCATTACAGATACAAAATGCTGCAAAATCAGATAATAACTGGGCAATTGATTATCAAAATTATTGGTCGCTGAATTTTCTGGGTCCTTTGACGGACCAAGGTCCATGGGGATGGTTCAGTCATTTTCGGTTTGATACCATTTTCCCGCTTAATCAGCGTGGAAATTATATCATCAATTTTGTCAATACCTATTTGCAGGATTCTGTAAAAAAGTACCACGACCTTGCGAAACAAATAGCCAATCTTTATCCAAGTTCTTCTTCTAATACCGGAGTAGCCCGATTTGAACCCGGAACGGCAAGATTCGATTCGGTATTCAATTACATCACTTCCCGAACCAACCGCGAAGGAGGTTCAAAGTTTTTCGATCAGTCAGCCTTGTATCACGTTGCAGGCGAATACCGTTTCTCGGTAAGCACATTTGATCTTATCACCGGTGGGAATTTTCGATTGTATGCGCCATACTCTAAAGGAACTATTTATCTCGACACCCTGGATAATCAACGAATTTATAACAGGGAGTATGGAGTTTATTTTGGTATTGAGAAGAAATTGCTGGACAACAACCTCAAGCTGAGTTTCACCAACCGGCTCGATAAGAACGAAAATTTCAGTTACCTGTATTCTCCTGCCGCCACTGCGGTTTATCTTTTCAAAAAAAATGTTTTCCGTGTTTCGGTTTCATCCGCATTGCGAAATCCAACTCTCACCGATCAATATATCAACCTCAATGTTGGAAGAGCCACGTTGCTAGGAAATTTAAAAGGTATGGATTCTTTAGTAACCATCGAATCGATTTACAATGCGTTCAATGCTCCGGTAGTCCCCAATAAAGGTTTGTTGAATTATTTCAATGTGGATCCCGTGAAACCGGAGCAGGTTAGAACTATTGAATTTGGTTACCGTGGTATGCTCTCCGATATATTATACCTGGATGCATCTTATTATTACAGCAGTTATATTGATTTCATCGGGTATAAAATCGGAGCGAAGGTGGAATGGACAAGTGTATTTGCCAACAATGTAAAGGTTTACCGTGTGGCAACGAATTCAAAAGATGTGGTGACAACCCAAGGTATTACAGTTGGGGTAAATTATTTTTTAAAGCGTTATCTTGGCTTCAGTGGAAATTATTCGTGGAACAAACTCGACCGGCACAACTCTGAAGATCCTTTGATACCAGCCTACAATACTCCTGAACATAAATTTAATCTTGGAGTAAGTGGACGCGATTTCAATATTAAGATTGGAAATGCTTCCTTCAATCATTTCGGGTACAGTATCAATTTTAAATATCAAACCGGATTTACCTATGAAGGTTCACCGCAATTCACCGGGGATGTTCCTGCCTATTCGCTGGTG
>JBIOHI010000045.1:0-11501 GCA_044448845.1 Bacteroidia bacterium | reverse complement strand
GTTCATTTACCCTTGATCGCTATACCGGACAACTGGTTTGGAAAAACGCCCCTCCTTATGATTTCAATGGTTTAACTTTATTTCCTGCCATATTCAACATTGCAATCAGGGTTTCTGAATTCCGTCATGGTGATTTTATCGGCTATGTGGTACGCGACATGCAAATTATCGTGAACAACTGCGTGGACAATCCACCGGTTATCGATCCGCTTCCTGCTTTATGCCAACTTGCGGGAAGTATTGTTCAATTCAACCTGAGCGCTTCTGACGTAGATTACAATCCTACTATACCCAACCCAACAAAACAGTTGGTCACCCTCGAAGGATATGGAGCCCCGTTCAGTAGCGCGAAATATCCGGCATTCCTTACTCCTGCTGTTCCCAATGGAAATCCGGTGAACGCACAATTCACCTGGCAAACCGATTGCAACGATATCATGTATGAATCCTACAAAGCCTACTTCCGGGCTACCGATGATTATTATCTACCGATGACGAACGAGAATTTTGCCACTATAAAAGTTATAGGTCCGGCTCCGCAAAATGTTAAGATCAAACAGATCGGGGATGGTTTCCAGGTTTCGTGGAACAAGGATATTTGCGGCCTGGCTTATTATTACAAGATCTATAAAAAGATAGACCCTTCCAACTGGAATCCTTCCGCTTGTCAAACCGGTATTGACCTGAACGCTTCGAAATTTGTTTACCTGGATTCCATTCATGTTAACAACACTCCTCACGATACTTTTTATTACGATAATAATTTCGGTGCAGGACTCACCCCTTTAGTGGATTATTGTTATCGCATTGTTGCATATTATCCGTCTCGCACGCCCAATGGTACTATTATATTTGGTAAAGATGCGGAGAGTTATGCTTCAACAGAAATCTGTGCAGAGATCATACGCAATAAACCTATCATCACCAATGTGAGCGTGAGGAATACAGATGCGACCAACGGTTCGATGTATTTACACTGGCTGAGACCGTCCATTCTCGACTCGGTGAATTATGCCCCGCCTTACAAGCTGGTGATCCGACGTTCCACCTCCATTAATGGTACTTATCAAAACCTGGACAGCTTGCATTTTACGTCATTCAGCAACATCACCGATTCCTCCTTTATTGATACGTTCATAAACACTTCACAAGTCCAATATTTTTATAAAATTGATTTCTTCAGCACCATTGGAATCGATACCCAGTTCATTGATGCAAGTCCAATGGCTTCTTCCGTGCGGGCTTCCGTATATTCCACCGATCGCAAAAATATTCTTAACTGGCATTACAACGTTCCGTGGATTAATGATTCGGTGGTCGTTTACCGGAAGAACAACACCAATGGATTTGATTATATCGGTAATTCAACCGGTAATTCATTTGCCGATACCGGCTTGTACAATGGCACAACCTACGAATATTACCTGCAAACATTTGGAATGTATTCGCAGATATTTTACTCCAGCGTGCTGGTGAATAATTCTCAAAAGATTAGCGGCACACCGGTTGATACCATTCCACCTTGCCCACCGATGTTAACGGTTACACCACCATGCAGTTCATTCAACGATTTTTATAATACTTTAAGCTGGATACCTGATAATACCTGCGGGGGAGATGTGCTTTATTATAAGATCTATTATAAACGACTTAAGACCGACAGCTATCGTTTAATTGACAGTGTGGGCAAAGATTCTCTTCGATACATTGACGCCAGCAAATACCTTGTGAATTCAATTGGGGGGTGTTATATTGTTACAGCAGTGGATTCATCCGTACATCGTAATGAAAGTCCCTTTACCAACGAAGTTTGTATTGATAACTGCCCGAGGTACGAGATACCGAATGTTTTCACCCCTAACGGAGACGGGATCAACGACCTTCTAAATCCGTTCCCTTACCGGTTTGTAGATAAGATCAACATCATCATTTACGACCGCTGGGGGATGCCGGTTTACCAGACCAGCGATCTCGACATTAATTGGGACGGAAGAGACCAGGCTTCAAAAAACAAATGTACCGAAGGCGTTTATTTTTACATCTGTGATGTGTACGAGATCTTTCTGGACGGTTTGAGGCAACGCACCATACGGGGAACAGTTCATTTAATGCGTTGATCATGTTTACAGGTATTATTGAAACTATCGGGAAAATAAAAAAGATCATCCCCGAAAAAACTTTACTTCATTTCTGGATAGAATCTCCGTTTTACAAAGAACTTAAAGTTGATCAGAGCATGGCTCACAACGGAGTTTGTCTGACCATTGTAGAAAAGAAAAATAAACTCTACCGGGTCACCTCTGTCGAAGAAACTTTAAACCGCTCGAATCTTGCCTTTTTAAAACCAGGCGATGAAGTAAACCTCGAGCGGTGCATGAGAGCGGATGCCAGGTTTGACGGACACATTGTTCAGGGACACGTGGATGATGTCGCAATCTGCAAGTCTATTAAGAATGTTGGGGGAAGCTGGATATTTACTTTTAAAACAGGCCGAAAAAAAAAGGCCGGGTTGCTGGTAGAAAAAGGATCGGTTAGCCTCAATGGTATAAGCCTGACGGTCTTCTCCATCCAAAAGGATAAATTCTCCGTTGCCATTATTCCATACACTTACCATCACACTAACTTTCATCTTCTAAAAAAAGGAAGCCCGGTTAACATCGAATACGACATTATCGGAAAGTACATTCAGAAAATGCTCCATAAATAAAAGACAAAAAAAATCCCTTCACCGGAGCAAAGGGATTTCGATTCATTCTTTCATTTGTTTATTCTTCCACTACTTCAAGCCCGATATTCACGGAAATATCACGATGCAAGTTCACAATAGCTTTATAGCTTCCGAGCACTTTGATCTCATCCGCTAACTCGATCTTGCGCCTGTCGATATCAAAGCCCTGTAGTTTCAATGCCTGTGCTATCTGAAGAGGGGTTACCGAACCGAAAATCTTGTTGTTACTTCCGGCTTTCATTTTAATGGTAATCGTTACATCTTTCAGGCGATCGGAAACAGAGACGGCATCAGTTTTCATCTTTTCACGTTTCAAAGCTCCCTGCCTGTTGTTCTCTTCGTGCATTTTAAGGCTCGAAGCGGTGGCCATTATCGCGTATCCTTTAGGTATCAGAAAATTATTGGCGTACCCATCTTTCACATTCATCACATCCCCTTGCGCACCAAGGTTCTTAAGGTTTTCTTTTAAAATGATTTTCATCTTTGTTCTCCTCCGATTATTTTAATCCGTCAACTACGTAAGGCAGAATGGCGATGTGACGGGCTTTTTTAACTGCAATCGCAATTTTCCTCTGGAATTTAAGAGAAGTTCCGGTAAGCCTTCGGGGAAGGATCTTTCCCTGGTCATTCACGAATTTTAATAAGAACCTGGCGTCCTTGTAATCAATATATTTGATCCCGTTCTTCTTGAAACGGCAATATTTTTTTCTTTGCGTGTTATCCGGGGTGGTATTGAAAACCATCGCGGGATTTATTTGTGAGTTGGGTTTTGCCATCTTACTTTCCTTCTTGTTTTTCTTTTTTAGCCTGGTTGAATTCTCCGTTACGTTTGCGCTGGTTGAAAATCAATGCATGTTTTTCAAGTGAAGTGGAGAGAAAACGCATGATGCGCTCATCTCTTCTGAATGCCAACTCAAATTTAGCTACAAAATCACCGGTACACTTGTACTCGTAGATGTGGTAAAACCCGGTCGTTTTTTTATCGATCGCGTATGCCAGTTTGGTTAACCCCCAATTTTCTTCATGAACCAGCTCTCCACCGCCTTCAGTAATCATATTGCGGTATTTTGAAACAGCCTCCTTCAACTGCTCCTCGGAGAGTACGGGTGTGAAAATGATCACAGATTCATAGTTGTTCAATACAACATCTTCTTTAGCTTTTTTAACTGCCATTTAAATTGGTTATTTTTTAATAAGGACGGCAAAAGTATGACTATTTTCTGTATTAACAAAAAATAGTTAAAAAGGGTAAAAAACGAGGAGGCATAGCCTTCACCACGCCTCCAGCGTTTAACCTAAACTATTAAACATTCATTTTTTCTCTTAACTGATCTTAATCGAAGTCTTATTTTCCTTAACTTCGGTCTTTGGTAACTTCACATTCAGAATACCGTCATTCAGTTCAGCGCTGATATTGGTTTTATCGATATTCTCGGGCAAATTGAAAGAACGGGAGAAGTATCCGTAGAAATTCTCCACCAGGTGGTATTTGTTCTCTTTGTCCTCGTTTTTGAATTTACGTTCCCCGCTGATGGTTAGCATTTCTCCATCTACATCCAGTTTAACTTCTTCTTTCTTCAGGCCCGGAAGCGAAACATGGATCTCGAATTGTTTGGCATTCTCGGCCACATCCACACGCGGAGTGAAAAATACATTGCGTTCAAATTTTCCGATCGAATCGTTGAAAAATTCATCGAAAAGGTTCATCATTTGTGAAGGTATCACCGAATCCCTCAGCAATTCCCTCGTTGGTCTTAATTTTAAAAGCGTCATAATTTTTTTCTGATTGGCCTTTTAAACTCAATCGCCATTCCATAAAATTTTTATCGACAATAAGTCCAGAAAATTGAGGTGATGAATAAAAACCGGGATCATAAAAAGACAATTCGTCTTTTTACTTAAGCTTCGGAAGCACTGCCCCTGCTATAATTTCAGCAAAGTGAAAATTGATCTCCCTTCCCAATTCTTCTTTCGTTAATAATTTTCGTTTGACTTTGGTGAACTGGTCTCTCCAGGCTTCGTTGGGCGGAGGCAAATAATTTCCGGTCGGCAGGTCGGGATACAGGTTATTAATGTTGCCACTATAACTATACAAATGAACCTCGTCCCATTTTTCCTGTTCCAACTCATCACTCAGAACAACTCTTCCATCGGCCGAATTCACCAGTTGATATGCAACCCTGAATTTCACTTTCCTCGATTCATAACTGTCGTCAAAATTCACTTTTCGGAATTTGGTGATATAATTATAGGTGTTCGTGATAGGGTTTAAAATGCTTTCGGTAAATGCTTCATAGGCATCCCGAACGATCTTCGAGTAAGGAGTGAGGGTATCAAAATCAACGATCACCTGGACCAGCAACACATACCTGTAACCCAGGTTCCTTCCAGCTTCAGCCGCTTTTATGGGTTCTTCCACTTTTTGCCAACCCCTCGATTCAATCGTTTTAAAAAATTCATCCGTTTTGGAAAATTTCAGGTACGGATTTTTATTTTTCTTCTCCAGTTTTCTCGGTATCAATTCATTCAGGCTCACTTCGTCACCACTTTCGGAAACCTTGTTGAGAACCGGAAATACAGCAAGCGAGATGCTGGCGCTTTCCTTAGCTGTTTCACGAAGTTTGACAGCGTCTTTATAACCGTCATCAATTTCAATGATGCGTTCAAAACTGATATCAGCCTCTTTAAACTGGCCTTTGGTGATCTGCCTCAAACCTCTTTGATAAAGCGGCTCGAGAACCGTATTCAACCGCAGAATGGTTGCATCTTTATATGTGGAATCAAATTCCGCGATCCTTTGAAACTGCTGTTCGGCCGCGTCAAATTTTTTGTCCTTGAACAGGCGGAGCGCCTGGTCGTAAAGCCCGAGGACATATTCATCCCTCACGTCCAGGTAAACCTCATCGAACTCGTTGTGCCAGTCGATATTCACGCCCACATCCCGTGCAACCTTTGCATAGCGTTCGGCATTCTTGTACTGTTTCACCGCATCTTCCACCTTATTATCCACTACATATTTGCTGAACAAACTGAATTTATCATTCAAAACCTGTTGTGCAGATCTTTTCAAACCATCCTGTGCTTCCTTCTCTGCCGGTTTTTTTAGCAATGCCGCGTAATAATAATTGGCCGCTTCTTCGTAGTTGCCTTGCTGTTCAAAAACTTGTCCCTTATGAATGATGGTCTTCACCGAGCAGGCCGGCATTACCAAACTAACAACTAATATATAAAGGAGCCGTGTTCTCATCACATTCTTTCCGGAACTTTTATTCCAAGCAATCCAAAACCGGAATGAATGATAGTTGCGGTGAGCGTACAGATCATCAACCGGAATTTTCGTTGATCCGGATTTTCTTCCTTCAGTACGGAGTACTCATGGTAAAAATGATTGAACGATTTCGCGAGTTGGTAAATATGATTTGCGAGTATCCCAGGGCTCATCTCCCTTCCCGAATTGGCAAGTGCTGCCGGGTAACTGAAAATACATTTCAGCAGCTCTTTTTCGGATTCGTTAAGCATTATTTTTGAAAGATCAATGAAAAAATCTTTTTCGCTGTGATTCCGCAGAACAGATTTGATCCGTGCATGGGTGTATTGAATGAAAGGGCCGGTGTTGCCATGAAAATCGATAGACTCAGCCGGATTGAACATCATCTTTTTTTGCGGATCAACTTTCAGTAAAAAATATTTCAACGCTCCCATCCCGATCGTTTCGTACAATTCGTTCAATTCGGTTTCATTCAGCCCTTCAGTTTTTCCAAGCGCAAGCGTAGTTTCTTTTGCCGTTTGCTTCATTTCATCGATCAGGTCATCGGCATCCACCACCGTTCCTTCGCGTGACTTCATCTTTCCTTCGGGCAGTTCAACCATTCCGTAACTCAAATGAAAAATTCCATCAGCGTATGATTTGCCAAGTTTTTTACAGATCAGTTTCAATACCTTAAAATGGTAATCCTGCTCATTTCCCACCACATATACCGAATGTTCGCAACCAAAATCTTTGAATTTCAATTCGGCTGTTCCGATGTCCTGAGTAATGTAAACGGAAGTCCCGTCTGAGCGCAACAATAATTTTTGATCGAGTCCATCACTCGTCAAATCAACCCAAACAGAGCTATCATCTTTTTTGAAGAAAACATTTTTAGTCAAACCTTCCTGCACAATTTCTTTTCCTAAAATATAGGTGTCCGATTCGTAATAAAATTTATCAAACTGCACTCCGAGTTTTTTATAAGTTTCCTCGAAACCTTTGTAAACCCAGCCATTCATGGTTGTCCAAACCTTCACTGTTTCCGGATCGCCTTGCTCCCATTTTTGTAATAGTTCCTGTGCTTCCAAAATGGATGGCGCATTTTTCTCTGCTTCTTCCTGAACCATTCCACCTGCTTTCAATTCACCAACTTCCTTTTTATACATCTTATCAAACTCCACGTAATATTTTCCAACGAGGTGATCGCCTTTCATTCCGGTACTTTCAGGAGTTTCACCATTCCCGTATTTCATCCATGCCAGCATGCTTTTGCAAATATGAATTCCACGGTCGTTAACCAAATTGCAGGTGTGAACTTCATGTCCGTTTGCTTTTAAAATTTCTGCCAAAGAAAATCCAAGAAGATTATTCCTGATATGCCCCAGATGCAAAGGTTTATTGGTGTTTGGCGATGAATATTCAATAAGAATTTTTTGTCCTGTTTTTTCTTTTGCAAAACCGAAATTTTGTTCTGAAAAATTATTTTGAAGAAAACCGATCCAGAAATTATCACTCAAAGAAAGATTCAGAAAACCTTTGATCACGTTGAACGAGCCTATTTCTGCAACCTTTTCTTTTAAATAACTCCCAATCTCATTTGCTGTTTGTTCCGGATTTTTTTTGCTGAGTTTTAAATAAGGGAAAACCACGAATGTATAGTCGCCATCAAAGTCTTCGCTGGTTGGTTCAAGAGTTATTTTCTCCTTTTCAACATCAACTTTGTAAAGGTGTTTAAATGCTGAAGAAATAATTTGTTTAATTTTTTGTTCGATCATTCTATTTTCCGCTATTGAGCAGAATCGCAAAGAAACACGAAATTAATTTATTGTGAAATTACATTTTACTTAAACGGGGAATCCTTTTCCTTCCTCACCATATCATAAACCATTTTATCGAGCCACCGCGGGAAAAATTTATTGATAAGTTTTGTGAGTTTTCCCTGTAAAGTCAGAACAACTTCTGCTTTTCGCTGACCGATCATTTTTAAAATTTCCTGGGCCACTTTTTCGGCCGGCATCAATTTATTTTCATCAAATGGTGTTTCAGCCTGGGCGTTTCCATCCTTGTTCAGCGCAGAATTGCGGATATTCGATGAGGTATAACCCGGGCAAATAATTCCCACATGCAATCCTGTTTTCAAATTCTCGATCCGGAGCGATTCCAAAAAACCGTTCATCGCAAATTTGCTCGCGCTGTAACCCGTTCGTCCCGGAAGTCCTTTTAAACCAGCTACCGAGCTCACTCCTATCACACTTCCTTTTTCTTTGAGCAAATAAGGCATCGCATATTTTGTACAATACACCATTCCCCAAAAATTGGTGTCCATCAGTTGTTTCAACACCGTTAGATCCAATTCCGAAAATAAGGCCCGCATGCTGATTCCGGCATTGTTTATCAAAATGTTAATTGTGTTGAATTTGTTGACTGCGGATTGGATTAAATTTTTGCAATCATCTTCAATGCTCACATCACATTTTACAATCAGGCACTGCGATCCGATGCTTTCACATTTTTTTTTCACCGCTTCCAGCTTTTCTGTATTTCGCGCAGCCAGAACCAGTTTGCATGAATGTTTCGCAAACTCATAAGCGGTTGCTTCACCAATTCCTGATGATGCACCGGTGATGAGGACGACTTTATTATTTATGTTCACGGTTAACGGATCACAGTTCACCGTTCAAAGTTACCGTTAACTGTGAACTGAAAACTGTGAACTGAATTATTTCTTCTTCCAGATTATCGGAGTCCCCACTGCTTCCTTCTCCGGGAAATCCACTTCAATTCCATCCAACGCATTTTCAATCGCATCTTCGAGATAAACATTGGTAACCATTGCTTCGTTCTCCCAACTGTCGTCAATCGCCCCTTTGTACACCAATTCCCTTTTCGAATTGAAAAGAAAAACTTCCGGATTCACTTTTGCCCCGAATCTCTTTGCTACCTCCTGGGTCTCATCTTTCAGGTACATAAAATGGAGTTCGAATAATTTGTACCGGTGTGCCGCCTTCTTGTTATTTTCGAGTGAATCGAGCGGTGACTGCGCTTCATCGTTCGAATTGATCCCGATGATCCCGAG
This sequence comes from Bacteroidia bacterium, assembly GCA_044448845.1. GTDB lineage: Bacteria > Bacteroidota > Bacteroidia > UKL13-3 > UKL13-3 > CAIUEQ01. Next base: position 2,447 of record JBIOHI010000045.1, on the reverse strand, counting down.
ATTATCTTCTTCGTATTTCTCAAAAAGTCTCACCAACCGTTTGCTATAAGATTCTGACTGAGTGGAACTGTTACAGGTAAAAACCACGACCAGCGCGTATTTGTCGGCATACTCAAAATTCGAATGCATCTTGTCATCAAAACCAACGAGGTTGAAATCGGGTAGCTTGTCGCCTATCTTCATATTTTTTAAAATTAAAATTGTCTATAATTGAGCGCGCAAAATAAGGACATTATTCACGTATTTAAAACAGGTATTTCGAATCGCATAAAAAATGAAAATTGTTGAAGTAAATGATCATCATGGTGAAAAAGCTTTTCTGAAAGTACCTTTCGTTATTTACAGAACCGATGCTAACTGGGTGTGTCCTTTGCATCACGACATTGAATCTGTTTTCGACAGGATGGAGAATTTATTTTTCCACGAGGGCGATGCTAAACGCTGGCTACTCTTTGATGACATGGAAAGACTCATCGGGCGTGTGGCAGCTTTTTACAACGAAAAATATTTCAAACAATCGGGAAAAAAGATCGGAGGCATGGGTTTTTTCGAATGTACCCAAGATGAGAAAGCTGCCCGGCTTTTATTCGACACCTGCAGGAACTGGCTGAAAGAAAAAGGGATCGAAGGAATGGACGGCCCCATAAATTTTGGAGAGAAAGACCGTTTCTGGGGTTTGATGGTAAGCGGATTTAAAAATCCATCTTACCAGGAAAATTACAACCCACCCTATTATCAAACACTTTTTGAAAATTATGGATTTGTGAAAACAGTGGAGCAATCCACCTCAGAGATCACCAAGGCAAATTTCAATCACGATCGTTTTTACCGCATAGCACAAAGGGTTTTGAATAACCCTGCCTATCAGTTTGAACATTACCGTGAAAAAGAAATGGAAAAATTTGCGGCTGATTTTCTGGCGATCTATAACCAGGCATGGGCCAATCGAACAGATTTTATGCCTATGACCATCGACCGGGTCTATTCAGTTTTAAAATCACTGAAGCCCATCTTACTCGAAGACCTGATCTGGTTTGCGTACGCCAATGGAGAACCTGCGGGCTTTTACATCAACATCATAGATGTGAACCAGATATTCAAACATATGAAAGGAAAAATGGACCTGTTTGCCAAACTGAAATTTCTGTGGTACAAAAAATTCGGAAGGATCGACCGCACAAGGGGAATTGTTTTTGGCGTGATCCCGAAATACCAGAACCTCGGTTTGGAAACAGGTATGATCATGAAATTTCACGATGCTATGATGAGCTACCCGAACATGCGCGCCTCCGAGCTGGCGTGGATTGGCGACTTCAACCCGAAGATGCATTCGCTTTTTGAAGCGCTTGGCGCCAAAACAACCAAGGTTCATTATACCTACCGCATAGAATTCAACTAAAATAAATATCGAATATTGAACAGGGAATAATGAAATTCGAAGTTTTGAATTCAAAATTTATTTCGGCATTCAATATTCCTTGTTCATTATTCATGATTCATTAATTATCTTGCATAAAATTTTTTCGAATTGAAAAAAATAGTATTTGTCATTCTCCTTGCTGTTACTGCGACTTCATTTGCACAAACCATCCCCAACGGATCTTTTGAACAGGTTGATTCTGCAGGAAATTTATTGAACTGGAAAATAAATAACGGTGTAGTTAAACGTGTCTCATCGAAGGTGTTTTATGGAATCCCGTTCACTGCCACCGATTCACTGTTTTATTTAATGATGGAGAACGATACGATGTCATCTCCCAATACCAATGCCGTAGTTACCAACATGTTTCCTCTATCTAGTTCTCCCCAAAGTTTTTCATGGGATGGTTTTTATACCCTAACTTTTCCCAACCTGGATTTTGGCCTCGATATTTTATTCACTAAATGGAAAAACAATGCACGCGATACCATCCTGTTCTATTCGCACCCCATGATTTATGCCTCGCTTATGGATAGCAACAACCTGAGCATCCAATGGGTAAAAACAAATCTTGATCTTCACAGTTCTTACCACGATACAATAACCCAACCGGATACCGCGATGATCACCTTCCGGAATGATTTTGTCTGGAATTTCCCAAAATCACATATTCTGATCCTGGATCATTTACTATTCAGCAACTGGAGAGTTGGTATTGATGAATTGAGTGCAGGCATGCCATTCCATATTTTTCCGAATCCGGCAAATGACAATTTATTCATTGATCTTAACTCCAATGAAAACGCAACGATAGTAATTTACAATTCCCTGGGGGAGCTTGTAAAAAAATTGCAAACACCCGATCTGAATTCAGGCAAAAATGAAATTTCTGTTTCAGACCTATACACTGGAATTTATTTTATCAGGATCAATTCTGGCCGGATGAGCTTTCAAAAGAAATTTATTATATCCCGTTAAATCACACAAAGTTCACAAAGATTTTCACGAAGTTCGCAGAGAAATAAAT
>JBIOHI010000044.1:0-11764 GCA_044448845.1 Bacteroidia bacterium | reverse complement strand
TCTTCATTATTAATTTTTTACAGCCCCAGCACCGCTTTCAGTTTCGGATAACCGGTTTTACTTAACGGAATTTTTGAATTATTTTTTAAAACGGCCACGTGATTTTCTTTATCTGAATTTTCAATTCGCGTGATCTGCGACACCTGCACCATGTATGAACGATGAACTCTCACAAATTGCGAAACCGGTAAAACATCTTCATAATATTGCATGGTCTTCTTTTTCAGGAAGGAGCTTTCCGCAGTGTGAATACGTACATAATCATCATCAGCTTCGATGAAAATAATTTCGTGTGCCGGAATAATTCTGATCTTACTTCCCGTTTTCACCACCACACGCAAATTTTCTTCCGGTTGCTTTAACGTGGTTTGCAACAGAGCTTCAGTTTTATTTTTTATTTCTGTTTTCCAATGCTGGTCTTTCCATTTTTGCAATGCCTTTTCAAAACGTTCGCTGCTGAAAGGTTTCAATAAATAATCAACGGCATTGGCATCAAATGCTTTCATGGCGTACTCGTCAAACGCGGTAGTGAAAATGACTGAAGGCGGTTCTTCGATCAGCTCGAGCATTTCGAAACCATTTATTTTTGGCATTTGAATGTCGAGAAAAATCAAATCGGGTTTGTGTTCGTTGATGGCCTTCACACCTTCAAATCCGTCATTGCATTCCTGCACGATCTCAAACCCGGGAATTGCTTCAAGGTATTCGCGGACAATTGCTCTTGCCAAAGGTTCATCATCGATAATGATAGTCTTGATCATAAAGGTTGAGGAATTTTTATTGTGGTGACAAAAATATTTTCATTTGTGCTCGTTTCGAGCAGATCATTTCGCATGTAAAGTAACTGCAGTCTTCGCTGAACGGAACTCAGTCCAAACCCTGTTCCCCGTTGCGGTTGCGAAAGTTCTGCGTCAAACGGATTGCTGACTGAAATAATTAAAAAATGTGAATCCGTTTTTGCAGAAATACAAATTTCGATTTCTTCGGTGGTGTCATACAAACCGAATTTTATCGCATTCTCAACAACCGGTTGTAAAAGTAAGTAAGGAATTTTTAGTGTCAAACAATTCTCCTCACAATCCATTTTTGTTTTGAGCCGGTGGCCGAAACGCACTTTTTCAATTTCGAGATACAATTGGAGGTGATTCAATTCTTCTTCAAAACTTATCCATTGCTTGTCATCTTTTTTCAAAGTGCCGCGCAAAAAATCGGAAAGCTGCTGGATCATTTTTCGTGCTTCAGCCGGCTTCGAACCTGCCAGGGCGCTGATCGAATTCAAACTGTTGAACAAAAAATGCGGTTGCATCTGCTGGTGCAAACCAATGAGTTCCGCCTCACGTGCCAATTGCTCTGTGTCAGTTTTCCTTTTCTCACTTTCCTGTTCATTACGAAAATAATTCACAATCCAACTCAACAGTGAAATAAAAGCGATCATTAATAAATTATATCCGAATCGTACCGGCAATGAGAGGGATAGAAAATTAACATATGAGCTATCCGTTGAGTTCATTTTTTGCAGAATCCAATTTACAAAAAGTGAACAAAAAACAGTGATTAGAATTACCCAAATGTAAATGTAAAATGAATTTTCTTTTCGCGGATGATAATACCGCATCATGTTAAAAATAATCAATCCCGAAATGGCGAGAAGTGAATTAGAGATCAAACTATCCGCTGCTGCAAAAAAGTAAGAAACTCCCAGGTGGTGCAATTGAAAAAACATCCCCGCTGTCCACAAAAGCCACCAACCGGTGAATATGTAAACAATGTTGCGGTATGAAATTTTTGCGGTCAGATCAGTTCAATGATAAAACAGGTTGTGAAGTTCGCTTTTCGATCTGTTTGGCTTTTTGCTGGATGAAATGAATATATCTTTCTCCTTCTTCGCGTTCGGTTATCGTGGAACAAATTTCCATTCCGTCTTTCCACTCTTCAATTTTTTTCAGTTCAGCCACATCGATGAATTTCCAGTTCACCATTTTCAGTTGTTCATTTTCAAACGATTCTTCCCCGCGGACACCGATCATCCGGGCTTTGAGGAAGGCTTCATTTTCGTCACGTGCCTGGATTAATCGAAGCTGTTCCTCGAATTGCGAAGCATTATTTTGATCCTGAATTTCGATACTGAAAATTATTTTGGCGATGTAGTTGCTCATGGTGTCGGTTGATTAGTGATTGCCTGCCAATCGAAGTTTTAACGTAGATTGGGTTGATAAAGTTGATACGGTTTGTTATTATTCATGATCTCGTTTTTTTTGATCACATATTAACTTATCAACTTAATTAACCTATTAACTTTTTAAATCAATAACTTTTTATCTCCATTCCTCCAAAGATGGTCGTTCCTTTTAACACCAGAATTTTTTCATCGGGTGATAAATTGCTGTTCTGCAAAGGCCGCTTGTCATCAATGCCACCAAGCACTGCCACCATTTCCTGCCTGATTTCCCAATGTGACGGTACGATCAATTTTGTTCCCCCAAAAATTTGCACCACTTCCAAAACAACTCTGCCTTTTATGTCGGCCTGACTTAAGTTAATTTCTGCCCCACCGAAAATATTGATCACTTCTCCACCTCTAAAGTCTTTTGAAATGATGTTTTTTTTTACCCCACCGAAAACCGAAACACAATCAAGCATATCTTCCCCCGAATTATCTTTTGAATATTGCTTTGAATAGTAATCATTCCAGTGTCTTCCATGCCAGCCGTGTCTTCTGTATGGGCGAATGATCATTATTATTCCGATAAGAATAATGATTGCCGGCCACAAGAAATGGTGAAAATTCATCCCGGTGTTTACTTCATCATACAAAAAAAATCCACCAATGAGAACCGGGATGACCCATCCGAAACTTCTGAATTCGTGTCGTGCCCCAACATAAATTCCAATCACAATTAATAGAACCGGCCAGGTAAATATCCAGGAAGGAAGGAATGCACCCAGTTGGTTAGCAAGCAGAACGGCACCCACTCCAACTAATATTAATCCGCCAAGAATTCTTCCGGTACGTGAGCGTTTGTAGTGCCAGTGATTATACTTTTCGAATCCTGAATTATTTTCGGATTCCGGTTTTGGGTTATCATCAATTATTTCCATTTTTTTAAATTTTATGGCACAAACATATTATACAATTTAATGCGCGGCAAGTGCAATTAGGCAACTTTAGCAATAGAGTCGGTGAAAGGTGAAAATAATAGGGTGAAAGGATTTGGACACTTTTATGATTTGGTTTTTTAACAGATTCCTCTCCCCCATGGACTGGATCGGAATAACATACACTTTTGTAGGGATTTTAGGCGGTGCGGGCGCGCTTCGCTTATTGTCATCCCGAAACCGCATTTAGCGGTTGAGGAATCTGCCTGTCAATTAATAATTCAGAAATTTCAGGTATAAACCTCTTAAGAATTCTTTACAAATAACTCAGCCACCATTTTTTATTTTCTGTTTTGTATTTATTGTACCAGCGGCAAACGGGATACAAAATTATTAAAACAAAAATCCAAACGAGATAAACTCCCGGTAATCCGAAACCCATGTCGGGAGCGCGAAAGAGAAATACCGAATGAGAAGATGAATTTTCGGAAAGTGAATGCCCGCTTACAAAAAATAATATCACTGATAAAAAGTGGATCAAATAAATATGAAGGATGTAATAAAAGAACGGAACTCTTCCGAAGATCGAAACTATGCGAGAAATTTTATTTTCGAACTGATCGGCCATGGAAAGAAAGATCAATGCAGGTCCAATGGTCATCAGTATAAAAAGAAGCGATGGCGGATATTTGCTCACATGAACAAATGAAAGCAAACTGAAAAGAAAATTTTTCTGCACCGACCAATGATGCGAATCACCGAACAAGTTGAAATAACGTATTACCACAAAAAGGAAAATGGAGCCAAGTCCGGAATAGAATAAAATTCTTGTTCGTTTTGTCCTTTCGAAGGTAAAAACTTTTCCAAAGCAATAGCCCAGCGCCATCAATCCTGCCCAGGGAACAAACGGGTAAATGATGAGAATAAAATGATCCGGTAAATATTCATACCGGTTGAAACCACCGTGATGCAAAAGATCCCACAAAAAACCAACGTTGCCATTTCTTGTTATTTCATATTGATCAATAAAATTATGAAAACAACAAACGATAATTCCGAAAACCAGTATCACATAAAAATTAAGACGTACCAGCAAACCCAAAATGATCATGCTCATTCCGATGGCTGCAATGACCTGGAACACGAGGGTGTTATAAAAAACATTGAAAGACCAGCCGAGATCAACCACCGCGAATTCAATTACGATCAGCCACAATCCGCGGGTGAGTAAAAATTTGCTCAACTGCTTTTTTGTTTTTTTCAAACCGGAAAGGAACGCGGAAGTGCCTGAAAGAAAAACAAAGACCGGGGCGCAGAAATGGGTGATCCATCTTGTAAAAAAAATGAAAGGTGTGGTATGATTTAAATCGAGCGGATCAAATTGATTGGCGCTGATATGAAAAAAATCGCGCACGTGGTCGAGCGCCATCAGCATCATTACCAGCCCGCGCAAAATGTCAATGGAAGTTACCCGGTTAGAAGAGATATTCATTGGAACGAAGATAAATTTTTTGATAAATAATTGGTTATTCAGGAACGAAAAATATTTGAATCATAATTTCTAAAGCAGTTATTTTTTATTCAACCACTTCGTGGTTGCAAGTTTAGCTATTGTTCCAACTCCTGCATTGCATGCAGGGTTACTAAAATTAAATCCCTGTCTGCCGCGACAGGCAGGCCTTCAGGATTTATCGCACAAGTCCGAAGGACTTGAATTTGAATAACCCCGAATGAAATTCGGAGAGAAAAGAAAAGTAAGCATAGCAAGTCCGAAGGACTTGAACTTAAATAAAACAGAGTGAAATTCGAGGAAGGAAGAAATAATTGAGGGCAAGTTTTTAATTAGGAAAATTATTGAAATTTATTAATTTTGAAATTACAACCCATCTTCACATTTTATTTCTGAACTTAAAAAATAATAAAGTATGAATCTCATGAAAAAATCATCCAATAAATTTTTGATCCGGGGCATCATATTTCTAATGACATTGCTTATACATAATTGTGAAGTTATTGCTCAGACGCCAACTTATTATAATTCCTCTGGATCATATACAGATAATTACCCCTTTAATACTTTTGACACTCGCACAATATGTTTGTTTCTCCCGGCCGAATTTTCAGGAGTTCCTGCTGGCATAATAAACAAAATATATTTTAAAGCAAGTAGTAGCGCATCTGCAAGTACATTTTACAACTTTATCGTTAAAATGAAGGATACAACCTTGAGCGCTATAACTACCGGAATGTGGACATACGCTGGTTCACAGGTATGTCTTAATGCTGGGAGTTATACAATTCCTGCTGTATCATCAGGTAATTGGTTTTCTATTCCACTTCAAACTCCTTTTTATCATAATCCTACAAAGTCAATTTTTGTTGATATCAGTTCAACTTCCAGCACCACAGGTCCTGTAGTATTAGAATCAAATTTTTGGTCAGGTGCTCATATAACCTCTGGAACCACTGGTGCCAGCACAGGGCCATACGGAAATAGTTATACTTTTACGTTTGGTTTTGATTATGCTCCACCATTTTCTTATAATGATGCAGGCGTGCTTTCCATAGATTCCCCTTATTCAGTTTGTGTTGGAAGCAGTAATACTTTTAAGGCAACAATAAAAAACTATGGACATAACCAAATCACAAGTGTTTCAGTCAACTGGTCAGTCAATGGAACTTCGCAATTTCCAGCTTATTATTCTTCAACCCTTGACACTGTTGGTGGTAGCGGTTCTAATACCGCACAAATTACTTTAGGCACTGCCACACCTTCGAGTGCGCCTGCAATTATAAGAGCATGGACTGCTTATCCAAATTCTGTAGCTGATACGGTTCCGGGAAATGATTCGGCAAGTGCTACTAAAAATTCCGCAATGTATGGTACATACACAATAGGCAGTTCAGGGGCAACCTATCCAACTTTTGCAGCAGCTATATATAATATTCAAACTTATGGCATTTGTGGTCCGATAATTTTTAACGTGATGAGTGGCACATACAATGAAGCAATAGTTTTGCCCCCTATTCCAGGGACCTCCGCGACTAAAACCGTCACATTTCAATCAATGGCCAATGTTCCGGACTCTGTGATTGTAAGTGACAATACAGCAATTCCGCTTACACTTTCCGGTTCATTTATTAAATTCAAGAGTATTGAATTCTACCAGGTAGCCGCTGCTGCAAATTGTATTGTCGTGAGTGGTTCTCCTTCATACGATACAATTTATAACTGTAAAATTATAGCCGGATCAAACTCTACCAACACGAATTATACATTTCATGGAAATGGTGCAAGTATGAACAATGTGGTGCTAAGAAAAAATATTTTTTCGGGCAGCAGTTACGGATTGAACTTTTATTCATCACCTAATTGGTCGGTAAATTGTGTGATTGACAGTAATACTTTTCAGAATGCCTATAACACTCCCGTTTACTATTTATACAATACCATTAATTTAAAATTCAGAAACAACATCATCAACGTAAATGGAACAGGCACTTCCGGTGCGATGAATTTACAGGGAAACGATTCAGCATTTGAGTTTGCATCGAATCAAATAAATATTTCAAGCGGGATAACTGAGAATATCAATCTCGGTTTTTATAATATAGGAAATGCAACAAACCTCATTAAAGTTTACAACAACATTTTTATTGGAGGAACGGCTGTTTTCAATGCGTATTTTTTCGACAACTATGTTGATATTTACAACAACGTATTTAATTCAGCCGGTTATCTTGACTTCGGATATTTATCAAGCAACATGCGGTTTTATAACAATACCATAAACTCTACGAGTTCAACAAATGCAGCATTCACCCTTCACAATGTTTCGAGTACTTCGCTTGATGTCAGAAATAATGTTTTTGCAAACACAGGAGGCAGTTACGCGCTGAATTGGTCTGCTTCGCCAACGAATGAAATATGTGATAACAATAATTATTACGCAACCGGAACGAATTTGATCTACAACAGCGGAACAAGTGCGGCATATACAACTATCAGCTCCTGGAAATCGGCAACCGGAAAAGATTCCAATTCCATTTCATACCGCCCTGCATTTACAAGCTCAACAAATCTACAACCCAATATTTCCGATTCTGCTTGTTGGTCGTTAAATGGCAGAGGAATTCATTTGCCAGGAATTGTTTCGAAAGATATCAATGGAAATAACAGGCCTGCTTCATTAGCCGCAGGAGTTCCCGACATCGGGGCTTATGAATTCACTCCTTCTGTTGCTCCACCTTTTGCAAATGCTTCCCCTGCAAGTCCGGCTGCCGGAACAACACAAACGTTTACTTTCGGTGGCGATACCATTGAAAAGATCGTTTGGGCTCCTGCATCCACGGTTCCGTCAAGCATTGGTGTTCAGCAATATTCCGGAACCATCCCTCCGCAGATCGGTTCGGTGGCGGATTATATGTGGTTTTATACCAATACGACTGCACCGGCCGGAACTTATAATTACTCGTTGAATTTATATTACAAAAATCAATGGATGGGAACCTGCCCATCGGAATTGAATTTAATTCTTGCGAAGAAAAATTCTTCTACAGCATGGACAACTTATGCTTCAAGCACGGTTGATACTTTCCGAAATATTATTTCCACTTCATCATTAAATTCATTTTCCTATTTTACCGGAAGTGATGCAACTGTTTTATTGCCGGTAAAGTTGATTGATTTTACTGCCAATAAAATAGAAAATTCCGTTTTATTAAACTGGGCCACTTCAAATGAAATTAATTCAGACCGTTTTGAAGTAGAAAGAAAAAACGGCAGTACGCAGGAGGCAGGAGGCAGTTGGGAAATGATTGGAAAAGTGAAAGGACATGTAACGAGTAATGTAAAAAATGATTACCAGTTTATCGATGCTTCGACTGAGCTCAGCATTCCAAACCTATCAACTAATCAACCCATCAACCTTTTTTATCGGTTGAAAGAAATAGACAAAGACGGAAGTTTCGATTACTCCAAAACAGTTTCCGTAAACTGGAATGAAATAAATCAGAATTCCATCGTTGTTTTTCCGAACCCGGTTTCAGGAAATGAGAATTTGTTGGTGAAATTTAATTCGAATTCAATTCAGGGTGTAACGGTTGAAATGACTGACCTCACCGGAAAAACGATTGTCAGCAAAACGCAAACAATTTCAACCAACAATAATTTGATTGAACTTGACCTGACGAATAAACTCCGGCAAGCAATTTATTTTCTTAAAATATCTGACGCGAATTCAGGATTGATAAAAATTCAGAAAGTTGCTGTGGTGAAGTAGCAGTCACTTCGAGTTTCTTTGGGAAGACTGCGCGAATGAGAAGTATCGAGAAGTGACGGATGTCGTGTAAAATACTTCTCGATATATCGCCTGGTAAATCCCACGCAAAGATTACTCGAAACGACCCTGGAACCTCATGCGTCTAACCGTTTCACCTTCTTTCCAGTTGCAGGATATTTACTTTATTCCCACACCCAGTTGACGTTTCATATTTCACTTTAACATAAATCGGGAAAGGTGAACTCTCGGTGATGCCTGAATTTGCAGGTAACTTGTCGATATCATAAAAAGTTGCCGAATAGGTTTTCGGATCGTTACTGAACGTGATCATCAGTCCTCCGCAACAGGCACACATGCGCAAATCGTTTCCCGTAATAATTGCATCGGTGAGAGTGTTTGCGGGTTTGCCGCAATCATGCTTCATGCAGGAAACATTTAAAATAAAAAGCGAAAAAATAAGAAGTACAATCGTTTTCATTTTTTTAGAATTAAGATACAAAGTTTACAAAAATAATTGAGAAATAAAAAGAGTTTGATCAATCTTTATTTCATTTTGTTTTAACGGTCTGACGCCAAATGCGCCTGCCTGCCGGCAGGCAGGTCTGACCATGCTTAAATTTTTACTTCTCATGTTCACCTATTATCTTGCAGCCCTTACACTTTCAAATGGAATACGATCCGATTAAAAAAGATTTGGGAACGGTTTTTAACAGGTCACCGTTTCTCAGAAAATTATTTTACAACCTGCTCGACCTGTTGCTGCTTCGCACCTGGCACATACACCGTGAACTCCGCAACTGGGGATTTGCCGGTAAAAAATTTGACATGATGGATGCCGGATCGGGGTTCGGGCAGTATTCGTTCTATATTGCTCGGAAAAATAAAGAGTGCTCGATCACTGCCGTGGATGTGAAGGAAGAACAAATTGCCGATTGCAACGATTTCTTTTCGAAATGCGGATTGAAGAATGTGAAGTTTCAATTCGGAGATCTCACCAAGCCGCATGCCGAAAATAAATACGATCTTATTTTATGCGTGGATGTGATGGAGCATATCCTCGAAGATGTAGAGGTATTCAAAAATTTTCATCGTGCCATGAAACCGGGTTCGATGCTGCTTATTTCCACTCCGAGCGACCAGGGCGGCAGTGATGCCGATCATCATGGTGAATCGTTCATCGGTGAACATGTACGTGACGGCTACCCGGTGGAAGAAATGCGCCGGAAGCTGAACAACGCGGGTTTCGAGAAATCAGAAATCTTATATTCTTACGGAACTCCTGGAAAAATTGCGTGGAGGCTTTCGATGAAATACCCCATGCAAATGCTCAATGCCACGAAATTATTTTTTGTGATCCTTCCTTTTTATTATGTGATCACTTATCCGTTCAGTTATCTTTTGAACTGGATAGATACTTACACCACGCACAAAACCGGAACCGGTCTGATCGTGAAGGCATGGAAGTAGCCCCACCTAACTCCTGACATAAAGTAGGCAATTAATCTGGGGCAAATTACGAATATCGAACAAGCCTGCCTACCGTCAGGCATGGAATAAAGAATGATGAGTTAAATCCGGAATCAAAACTTCGACATTTTAAATTCTTTGTTCGTTATTCGATATTACGAAAACAATTTTTTGAAATCACTTTTCCGGATTGACGGAATTTATTTTTTCTATATTCGCCAATAAATAAAATTTTAAAAATCTGAGAGGCTTTGAATTTACCTTTTAAAATAGCATCCCGGTATTTTTTCTCGCGCAAAAGCGGAGGAGCATTTAACCTCATTACCATTATTTCAGGAATTTCATTGCTGGGTTACATCGTAGGGGCTGCCGCACTCATCACGGTGCTAAGCGTGTTCAATGGTTTTGAAGGATTGTTTGTGAAGATGTACAATAAGTTTGATGCGGATATAAAAATTGTAGCTGCCAAAGGAAAAGCATTTGACAGAACAAAAATTGATATTGCAGCGATAAAAAATGTAGAGGGCGTTTGGAAGATTTCTGAAGTGCTCGAAGAAAATGTTCTTCTCAAATACGGTGAACGGCAAAACCTCGCCACGGTAAAAGGAGTGGATTCGGTTTTCGAATCAGTGACCGACCTCGACAGTTCCATTGTTGCGGGAGTTCCTCTGTTGCAGATCGGTGATACCAACTTTGCCATCATCGGACAGGGAATCGCCAACCAGCTTTCCATCAGCCCCGATGATATTTTTTTCAGGCTGAACATTTACGTTCCCAAACGGGGCATCATTGACGTGCTTGATGCACAAAATTCATTTGCCCGCGCTTCCATCGCACCGGCTGGTATTTTCAGCGTGCAGGAAGAAGTGGACGATAAATTCGTGATCGTGCCGATCGGTTTTTTGCAATCGCTCCTCGACCGGAAGAACGAGATCTCATCGCTCGACATTCGCATCAAGCCGAGTGAAGATATGGATGACGTGAAGAAAAAAATTTCTAAAATGCTGGGAGAAAATTTCAACGTACTGAATCGTTTTGAGCAAAGGGAAGGCTTTTTTAAGATCGAACGCTCCGAAAAAATGATGAGCTATATGATCCTGCTTTTCATTTTGCTGGTAGCTGCCTGCAACACCATTGGCTCATTATACATCCTCGTCATCGAAAAAAAGCGCGACCTGCAGATCCTTTCCAGTCTTGGGCTTACACGCAAAGAGGCTTCCGCTATTTTTAAGTACGAAGGATTATTACTCGCGGTTACGGGTGTGATCATCGGTTTGATGGCCGGGGCGGCTTTATGCTATGCACAGGAAAAATTCGGTTTGATCAAGATAACCGGTTCCCAAAGTTTTACAGTGGATCATTACCCGGTAGTCGTAAAATGGCCTGATGTAGTATTGGTGTTTTGTACGGTAACGGCTTTGGGATGGCTCACCTCCTTGTATCCTGCAAAAAAAGCGGAAGAAATTTTCCGGTAGGCGAAAAGTTATTTGGTCGTTTCTTCTCCGGCTTGTTGTGATCTTTTCTTTTTTGCCTGTTCCCGGAAATTCTGAACGATCGGAATGGCTGTCACCACAATAAACCCGATGACAATATAATTAAGGTAATGGAGGGCGTTAGGAAAAATACTCCCGATATAATATCCGGAAGTGACCACCACACTCGGCCAAAGAATGGCTCCGAGAATATTATACATAAAGAAAACTTTGTGGTCCACCTTCACAATTCCCGCAAGAATAGGGGCGAAGGTCCTGATTATAGGAAGGAATCTTCCCAACACTAACGCCATTCCGCCATATTTTTTGTAAAATGTTTCGGCCGAATAAATGTATTTCTTTTTGAAAAACAACGAGTCTTCACGCTTATAAAGCGCTTGCCCTGTTTTGAAACCAAATAAATAGCCGGCATAATATCCCAGGATG
>JBIOHI010000043.1:0-11827 GCA_044448845.1 Bacteroidia bacterium | reverse complement strand
TTGATGATGTTCATGATGATCACCAGGCGGATCATCTTATCTGTTCCGTCCGATTCGATCTGTTCACCAAGGTCCACCTGTTTCGAGGTTCCTTTCTTGGTGATATGAAGCGTGATGTCGAACAGATCGTCAAAGGCAATTTGTTTTCCCGAGTCAAGGTAACTATTTAGAACTTTCAGATTTTCGGAAGTGTCGAACTCAAACATCAGTTGACCTTTGATGGTCTGGATCTGTGAAATTTTTCTCACCTCGTCCACTAATTTTTTATTGTCGATCAATTCAATTTTCAGGGATTCAATATCTGAAATTCTCGTTTGCGAAAGTTTGTGGTTGAATTTATTGTACACGAATTCCTTGAACTCTTCATACCGTTTCAATAGCGTGTATGCCGGGTTTGCGAATTGTGTGGAAATACTTTCGAGCAGCGACTGAATGCTCCGTTCCTTGTCTTCCACCAACGCTATCTCTTCTTCCACGTAACTGATAAAATCCGTTTCATCGGCAAAAGTGCTTTGAAGTTTTTCGCGCAGTTTGTCAAAGTGAATGTCCTTGTTTATTTTCAACATGGTTCGGTCGCGCTGGTTCAACATAATTTTGTTGTACAACTGGTCGAGGCTCTCGGAAGTTTCGTATGGTTCGGGAGTGATATTAAACTCATCGAGTTCGTGTTTGAAATCCATGATCTGCTTCACACGGTCTTCGCGTTTCTTTTTATCTTCTACTATTTCCTGGAGGTCGTTGGAAAGTTTGGCGATCTTCTTCGAGATCTGTTTTTGTTCGTTCTCGTATTTATCTTTCTCTGCGCTCAGGCTGTTGATGGTGGCTTTCAGTTTTTCGATGGCTTTGATCAAAGCGGGTTTCGAAGCGATTCGTGCCAGCATGATCTTTATTCCTTCCATTTCTTCCTGGATAACACTAAGCTCAGTCTTTGATTTTTCAATGTCCTTCACCACGATGAGCAGGCTTTCAAAATTCTTCAGTTCGAGTTTTGCTGCTTCCCATTCTTTTTTGATCTCTTCCACCGACTTGAAATCTTTGAGAACGATATTCTTTGAAATGTCGATCTCCCCGTCAAAAATATTCAGCGTGTCGGTGATCTTTTTTATCTTTTTCAAAACCTGTTCTCCCGGCAAACTCATCACCTGGTCGCTGAGGATGGAGTTGAGCAATTTCCGGTTTTCAATGGTTCCCGAAATTTTATTGATGAGCAGGTCGTTGTAGTTTTTTATTTGCGTATCGAAACGTGCAACCTGTTCTTTCAATGAATCGATCCGATGCTCCAGTTGATTGCTTCCAAGTTTCTGCACTTCCACCATCGTAATGCGCGATTCCACTTTTTTCCTTTTTTCATCAAGGTTTGAAAGTTTTTCTTTCAACAAATTCTCCGGTTCGAATTCATTGATGGTTTTCAGTTCGGTTTCTTTTTCATGGAGCAATTTCACATTCGCCTGCATCTCGGCATCCTTACCACCAATTTTACGATCAAGCTCTGCTTTTTGCGGAATGAAATCTTCATTCATCTCCGTTTTTAGCTTCGCAATGTTCATGTCTTTTTCGAGCAACTGCGTTTGCAACTGCGGCATCGTTCCTTCGTACGTGGTGTTGAAGCCTTGATATAATTGTGAAATGATCCTTGCCTTGGCGTTGTACTGGTTCACCGATTCGCGGAATTCACCAAACTCGTCTTTCACCGAGCGGATATTGCGTATTTCGCGGTTCACTTTCATAAGGTCGGCAATATCTTTTTTATTCTTCTGCGAAAAATTCAGTGTTTCATTCTCGCGGTTATCGGCAACGATCAGCGCTTCCTTCAGGTTCTTGTTCGTGATGAGTTTGGTATTGATGAGGTACCGGTAGATGCGGGAAAAATTATTGCTCAGCCCTTCCGAACGCACGGTATCTTCGAGCCACACCACCCCGTTGTTTCGCCTGCCGCGCTGGTAAATGAAATTGAAAACTTCACGCCTGTCGCGGAACTGCGTGAATTCAATTCCTTCTTTCACGATCTTTTCCTGCACTTCATCGAACTTCAGTAAACGTTTGTCTTCGCCGGTAAAAAAATCATCACGGTATTCGGTGTCGAACTTGAAATATTCGAGGTTGCTTTCCGCATCGCGCTTTACCAAAATACAGTAATACGATTTTTTGAAAACTTCGAATACGATATAACTCTGGTTGTGATTCGGAAAGTAATGGTGCAGCGTTTCCTTATCGCCTTTGCGGTGGCCGCTGAATGTCATTTTATTGCCGTCAACCACGAACAAAAAGTTGAGCGCGTAAATGAGTGTGCTCTTGCCGATGTTGTTCGGTCCGACGAGTTGAAGCGAATCACAGTCGTTGAGCCGTACTTCGGCCTTGCCGAAAACTTTTGAATTTAAGATGATGAACCTGGTAAGCATAGTATTTTGTAATAATTTGCGCTAACTTAGGTGGTTGATTCGGGCACTTATGCGCACGTTATGCACGTGTGGAAAAAATGTTAATTGGTTGACGGTTGAATGATTTCACGTTTACTGCTTTGCTCAAAGAACTTTCAAATGAATTTTATTTTGGAATTCTATTCTGACACTAACACACCTGTGCAGAAGCCTGCCTACGCGAAACGCTTCGTGCAGGTAGGCACTTCTGACTTCTTTAAAACTTCTCTCTTCGTTAAAACTCCGGAAGACGAGTCGATAGACAGGTCGGTGCGCAGGCACATCAGGCCGTAAATCTGTGCGGATATTAGTGTAATACCAATTGTTATTATAAAATAGTCTAAAGACTTTTTATAATTTATCCCGCTTGTAAGCGGGAGATATACCGCAGCAGAGCAGATTTTTAGTTCGATGAAATCGGACTATTAAATATGCGCTAGCCTAGCGGTATAACGTAACGGCAGAAAACACATTAATACAACGCGCAAAGACACGAAGTAACAAGAGTAAGAGGGTGCTCACCATCCGGATTTTTGCCGTACACCGTGGTTCAGGGGTCTTTATTTGTTAATTGGGCAAAAAAAGTATTTTTGCTTAACTATAAATCAAACAATATGAAAATTAAAATCTTAGTTCTTGGCCTGGCGGTTTGCTCCGCAGGCTTGCTTCATTCTCAAACAGGAAGTTCAAACCCGGAAGCTGTTACTAACATTCAGAAGCGCACACTGATCATAGTGACAGAAGAAGAAAACCCAAAGCTTACTGCCAGCCTTGGTGGCGATGAGTTGGCACAATATAAAAAAGATGTGGAAGATTACAACCGCGATATCAAAGATGCGGTAACAGGTTTTTGGAAATTTAATTCCACCATTGAATATAAAACCCGTGCTGAAATGAATAAACTCGTCACAGCAAAATGCAAAGATTATGCGTACATTGAATACAACAAGTTTACCGTGAATTGTGCAAATTCCCAGGCCTATAAATTAACCTGCCAGTTCCGGGAAGGAGCGAAAGAAATAACTCTTGCAGGGAGTGATTACATCAGCACCCAGTTAAACATACGCCTTTGTGATGAGAACCCCTTTGGTCCCCCGGTGTTTGGCGTTAAACTGGCCAGCCCTTTTCCCAACAAAGCCGATTTGGTTTATGCGCTCAATGCCATTCAGCTTCAGTTTAGGTACAAACTGGAAGGGAAAAGTAACATTGCCATCCTCACCCTTTTTAAGGCTAATGCCAAAGCGCTTGCCAACCTGACCCTGCTCGTGAATGAAAAAAACACCGATCTGAATATTGACGAAATTAAAAAGGCTTATCCCTACCCGGTAGAATTGGTGAAAAAAGAAAAGATTGATGCAGCTCTTTTAAGCCCTGACGAAAAAACAGCTTTCGTAATAGTGATACCCACTTCGGGAAGCAGCTTTTCATTCTACGCGCTTTCGGCCAAAGACTGCTCGGTGCTTGGATATACCTATAATACACAAAGCACGGGAGTGAAAGTTGGACTTGGCGGGAGAGTTGGAATGGCCATGGATATGGACAACGACATGACGAAAATGAAAGTTAAAAAAGACCATTTCAAACTTTTTGCCGAGCGGGTGAAATAAATTACAGGCGTTCAGCAAAAACAAGGGTTTAGTCCAACTGCGCTGAAGCTTCGTTGGATAAATAGTTTAGGGTTTTGCGTTGATAAGGTTGATCAGTTTTCGACCAATCAACCGATAACCTTTCAACCGATTACTGTTTACTTTTTAGGGGTTAGGGTTTTGAGTTGATAAAGTTGACTGGTTGATAAAGTTGATCAGTTTTCGACCAATCAACCGATAACCTTTCAACCGATTACTGCTTACTTTTTAAGGTTTAGAGTTGGTGCAATAATTAACATCTTCAGGAAATGGAACCAATTCTTATATTGCATTATGGAAAAGGAATATAATTATGTAACCAAACTCGACATCGGGTTTGAACATCTCCAATTGATAGACATCCCGAAAATAGTTGAAGAGTGTAAAGACAAATGGTTCAACCAGACTTTGACAAAAGTAAATGACAGCGTGGTAAGGATCGGGATTGTGGAAGGAGAATATCACTGGCACAAGCATGATAAGGACGATGAATTTTTCTTTGTGCTGCAGGGACAATTACTGATTGACCTGGAAGATCGCACCATTGAATTAAATCCAAACCAGGGCGTAACTATTTCGAAAGGCATTATGCACAGGCCAAGAGCACCCATTAAAACAGTGATGCTGATGGTGGAAACGAGTGCCATTCAACCAACGGGCGATTAGTTCAAAAAAATACCGGGAGTAAAAACTCATTGCGGTTCCCGTTTGTTAATTCATCAACTGATACATCATGAACAGAAAAGATTTTTTACAAAACAGTTTGATCTTAGGAGGAGCTACCATTCTTCCTGAAAATTCCATCCTTGCGGCAAACGTGAGTGAAAACGGAATTGACAAATTGGTTGATGTGAATGGAAATTTCATTCAGCAAACTTTACCCTATACCGAAAATTTTCTGGAACCTTACATGGATGCGGAGACCATGCACCTGCACTACACTTTTCATCACGGTGGTGCGGTGAAAGCGGCAAACAACGACCTGAAAAAGATCAAAGAAGCAATTGATTCCAATAATTTGGAAACCGTTGACTTCTGGACGAAAAAACTTTCCTTTCATTTTTCCTCGCATATTTTGCATTCCATTTTCTGGACAAACCTTACCAATAAACAAACTTCCCCAACCGGGGAATTATTAAAGCGAATTGAAAAAAATTTCGGCAGCTACGACAAACTAAAATCTTACATTGTTTCTACTTCAAAAAACGTGGACGGAAACGGATGGGGCATTTTGGGATATCAACCATACTCCGATGGCCTGGTTGTTTTGCAATGTGAGAACCACGAAAAACTTACCCAGTGGGGAGTTGTTCCGTTGCTTGTGATCGATGTGTGGGAACACGCCTATTATTTAAAGTATAAGAACAAGCGGGCCGACTTCGTGGATGCGTTGTTCAATATCATCAACTGGGATAATGTTTCGCAACGGCTTGAAATCGCTTTGAAACTTACAAAATAATCTTCACACGTCTTCGAAGCGAGTAACGATTTTAAAATAACCGCGGAGATACGCTGAGAACCGCGGAGAAATTATTTGCAAACTTTGCGGCACTCTGTGATTTTTTTTATTCTCTGCGTGCTCAGCGGTTAAAAATCAAGAAAATTGATGCGGAAATGGAAGCGAGGTATATTTTTTAATTTATTGTTTGAGCCAAACCTGATTGTCGGGGAATTTTATTCTTAAAATACCTTCATGGTGATTATAAAATAACCGGGAGCTATCACACCCCATTAAATCGTGGCCATAAAATATTTTTCCGTTAATAGTTAAAGTGTCTTTGTAATTTGCATCGACCATATAAGTTAAATCATCCAGGTAAACAGAATTTCCAGTATTTGCGTTAATTAATATCACGTGTTCTTGTAAACCATAACCGTTACAGTTATACAAGTTTGTTGTTAATGCAGCCATTAATTCAATCCAATTTATCCTTGATTGGGTAGGACTGTAAAAAACATAAGCCAAGTTTTCGTCATAATAATTTTGACATTTAAAGGGAGTGTGATCATAAAAAGATTGAAATTTCCACTTAGAACCGGGTCGAAAAATAATCGTATCATTATTGCTACTAACAAATTTTATTGAATCTGTAACGGAATATGGAATTTTACTTTTTTCATCTGAAGTTAAATAGCGATATGTTGGAGGATTACCACATCCATCATCATAGTTTTTCACACAACTGCTAAAAAGCAAAACTGTCAGGATGAAAATAAAGTTTAGAAGTAAATAATTACAACTAATTAAATAGAAAGCAGAAAAAGCTGTTTTAATATTCTGCATTGCATGAATTTATTCCAATAACAAAGGTTAAGTAAAAAATTTGATAAAGCAAATTAGAATATCGCAACTACGTAATTACACAATTTCGTAATTACGAAAAACTGCCAACTGCCTCCTGCCGCTACCTCCTGCCACTTTTCACTTCCCGCTTCTTACTTCGCACTTTACTCGTGGTTATGTTAATGCCCGATGTTTAGTTCGGATACTTCATTCGGAAATCCTTTGCACTGAACCAATACAAATAATCTTTGTCAAATTTTAACCTCCATAACGGAAATTCGGTGTATGGAAAATTATCTGTTATCACATAAGAGTTCTCTACGCATTTTTTAAGTTCTCCGGAACTCATGATCTTTAGATCCAGCAGATTTGCGGACGATTTAAAAAGCATTCCCCATTCGTTCAGATCCTTCATTACTTCTTTATCCTGGTCTGCCATCATAAAACGATTCGAATCAATTTTGAAATCGTTCACTCCCCCGATCAGGAAAAATCCGGGATAACTCGCTCCGCCATAAACTGTGGTTTTCGGAAACACCTGGTAAAAAGATCGCATGATCATTTTTACATCCGTCTTTGACTCCGGTGGGATCCACATGCACATGATGCCATTTGTGTTCAAATGTTTTTTACACAACCCGAAAAAATCAGAAGTATATAAATTCACCGTTCCTGCACTCCACAATGGCGGAGCAGGATCTATTACGATCACATCATATTTCTTTTCCTGCATCAGCAAAAAATTTCTTCCGTCATCGGTATAAGGGTGGACACGTTTATTTGCAAGCACCTCTGCCGCATCTTTATGAAAATATTTAAATGTTTCATATTCTTCTCCCACAAGTTCCACCACATCGCAATTGATCTCTTTGTGTGTAACGGCCGACCTTAAACAGGTTCCCATTCCGAAACAAATGATCAGCATTTCATGGGGATCGTTGTGAATCAATATCGGAAGATGAGACATTATTTTTGTTTCGGGCACCAATGCGGTCATCCCGATCCCGTTAATTAAAATATGTTTGTCGGTGAGGTTTGTTTTCGAACCATAAGCCGTGGTGGTGGCGGTAACTCCCTCTTTGTGATAATAAATTTCATAATCGGGATTGCTCAGAATTGTTTTTTTTATCACTGTATAAAATGGATCCGGAGAAAAAAATCCGATAACAATGGTTAATGCCGTTAAAGAAAAAACCGAAATAATTGTCCCTTTTTTTTCTGCCCGCTCGGAACTATTCAGCAGCACAATTAATCCTGTACCAACATTCATGACTGAAAGCAAAATTATTGTTCCGCGCGTGCCCAAAAACTGAATTAAAATGTAACCGGAAATGAGGGATCCTAAAATACATCCAAGCGTGTTTGCCGAATATAATCTCCCGATACCTCCGCCTATTGAAGTTGTTTCCTCCACATAAATATTGGTAACGATAGGAAAGATGAAACCTAAAACGAATGTGATTGGGAAGACAACGAAAACCGGAACAATGACATGAGAAAAACCGTATGCTATCACATCATGCTGCGGTGTATATTGGCAAAAGATATAGATACCAATGATACTGTACAATCCGATAAATCCAAGTGCCAATGCTAATGTACCAAGCGGGTCTTTTAATTTTTCATAATACTTGCCTCCTATTAAACTTCCCAAAGCGGATCCCAAAAGATAGATTCCAAGAACCATACTGAATGCGTAAATGGAAGTACCCAACTGAAGTTGAAACAACCGTGTCCACACCAGCTCAATAGCAAATGCGGTAAACCCGATGATGAAATAAGAAAACAAAATAGTTCTTCTTTCTTTCACTACATATTTTGAGATCTTTTGTGAACTCAGCGGAACGCTTTCTTTGGTTTCTGAATGCAGTGCCGCATCAGGATTTTTACTTTTTCCAATGACAAAAAACGCAATGGTTCCAACAAACAGATTAACAAAAATGCCGATGAGAACCGTATTAAATTCACCAAGGGATCCTATCGTAATGAACCCGCTTAACAAGACACCAATTACCGCTCCCAGTGTGTTCAACCCGTATAAATTCCCCATCCCCCGGGCAAAACTTGGATTTCGTTTTTTAGCTTCTGCACTTAATAAAGGCAAGGTTCCTCCCATCAGGAAAGTAGGAACAACTAATAAAAAAAATACGGTGATCGATTGTAAAAACCTGTAAAGGATATTATTGTTGTCTGAGAAATGATGAAAGGATTGGTAAACCGGAATCAGACCGTTAAAAAGAAAAAAAACAATGAGGGCTGTTAAAGCAATACCTATCTCTAAAAAAGAATACATGCGAATTAAATTTTGTATTTTATCTGCACGTTTTCCGAGGAAATAACTTCCAAGTGTAAGCCCAAGCATAAATGCTGATAACACGATAGAAGTAGCGTAAACCGTACTTCCCAATATTCTCGACAACATACGAAGCCATACGGTTTCATAAATTAAACCGCTTATCCCGGATAAGAAAAAAACAAAATAGATCAGCTGATTGACATTCCCTTGTTTTGCTGTTTTATTCATATTTAGCCTGTTAAAGTTAAAGGCCGAAAATAACAAGATATTAAGGAACTGCCATTTAATTTTTAATAAATAGTTTACCAGGTTAAAAAAACTTCCGGTAAATAAAAATTATGATGGACGAAAATCGGAAATATTATTCATGAAGGCAGGATGGACGCAAGGTATATTTTTTAGTTTGTTGTTTTGCCGCTAACGCGGACGTTAGCTGAAACCGGTGGTTGTATAACGAATTTATAATTTATATCCTATTCTGAATCCTAACAGGAAGTTTCCTGATCGGCCTGAAGATTCACTTAAATTTAAGCTCTCAAATAGTGGAACGAGATCTGTACCCGCCAAATAATCTCCAGAATCCCTGTTAAATTGCCTGTCTGTATTTGTAACAATCCTTTTCATTATGCCAAATCCAACATACATATCTAAAACTAATCTGTTTGATAATGGTTCCTGATATCCCAATAAACAATTCAATCCAAATGTTGTATTCTTAACTCCTAATTCATCTTTTTGCCAATTAACAGAATCAAGTTTTGTATGGTATGATATTCCAGCAGTATATTGATTCTGTCTGTAAAAAGGTTGAAGCCCTAAATAAAAACCTTCCGTTTTACCCGTTAATTCAGGATGATAAAATGAAGAAAAATAAAATCTGCATTCAACATTCACTTTGAAGCCTTGAGAATTTAAATAATTTGTATCTGCATGTCTTACATCATACAACTGCAATCCAGCCTCTGCAGTAAGACTAAAATAAGCTGAAATCTTTTTCTCAATTGATAATTGAACAGTCGGAAAAGTGAATATATCAATTAATGAAGTTACATTTCCTTTTATTATCCAATTATTCTTATTCTCTTTTGTTTGCGCAAAAACGGAAGTGGAAATACTTAAAAACAGGAGTAAAAATTTTTGTTTCACAATTTCAATTTGTTTTATAGATCAGGCTAACTTGTGAGTTGAAGCAAGTCATTATCCAAAAGGAGGTGTTTAAAGGAATCTTATTTGAGAACTAAATCAAGATGAATGTATTGCAGCAAATGTGAAAGAAAAATTTTGATAAAGCAAATCTTCTACGAAATACGAATGAGTACTAATTTACGAATCCACCTCACCACCTAATTACTGCCGCTGCTTCCTGCCTACTTAAAACTTACCCGTGATTATGATGATGTTTACTATCATGTTCCGCAGAAATTTTAGCAAACTCTTCGGGGGAAACTTCTTTTTCTTCGATCGTCACCTTCGATTTGACGAGGTTGCGTACCTTGTTCGAAACGGCAATGTTGATCATCCGCGAACGGTACTCTTCTTTTTTCAGGTTCGGTTCGATCAAACTGTTGAGGAGTTCTTCATTCAGCCCGGCACCACCGCCATACGCACCAAACATGCTGCGGGTGTAATTCACGGCAGCTTCGCGGATGTCGCTGTCTTCCACTTTCACATTATTTTCCGCGAGTACTTTTTCCTCGAACAAATGATTGCGCAAATATTCAGCTTCGTGAATGTAACCGTGATCAATATTCTCCGGGTTGTATTTATCGGCATGCCGATCCATCATCCAGCGTTTCAAAAAATCATCCGGTAAAGAGATGTGATGTTTGTCCACCAAAGAATTGATCAGTTCGTGGTCGAACAAATGCTCAGCCTGCCCGGTGTAATACCCTTCGACCTCACTTCGAATTTTTTCTTTGAATTCTTCCAAAGATGAAACGGAACCCGGCCCGTAAACCTTATCAAATAATTCCTGGTTGAGTTCCGCTTCGATATTTCGTTTGATGTCTTTCACCACTAATTTGAATTGTTTGTTCAGGTCCTTCACGCCCACTTTCTGAATTCCGAGAACGTGGGAAATTTCGGTTTCGTTATTTTCAAACAGGTCAAAAATATTTACCGTGAGTTCATTTTCTTTTTTAACTCCGGTGAGTTGTTTTTTAAGTTCATCATTTTTGACGGTTGGAACCAGGATCGGTGCAGAATCGCTGTGAGCTCCACCTTCGAAAATGTTTCCGTTTTCGTCCAGTTCATCAAAACTGCAATACACCATTTCATCACCTGTTGATTCTTGTACATCGTGCATGGTACCGTATTGTTTTTTCACACGGTCTATTTCTTCTTCGAGCATTTTATCATCCACCGAAACTTTGTATTTCACGAAAACATCTTTCGGGCAAATATCAAGCTTCACATCTGGAGCAAAACCCACATCAAATTTGAAAATGAATTCTTTGTCCTTCGCAAGTTCATCAATCTTGCTGTCATCGGTGAGTACCGGCTGACCGAGGATATTCAGCTTTTGCTCGTCAATGAAATCGAATAAACCCTTTGATGCTGAAGAATTCACTGCTTCGAGCAAAGCCGTATTGCCGAACATTTTTTCGATCATCGACTTCGGAACTTTTCCCGGGCGGAAGCCCGGAATATTTGCCTTGTGCTGGTAATTCCGGATCTGTTTGTCTAATTCCGGAACATAATCAACGGGCGCGAGTTGCACCGAGATCGTTGCATTCAGTTCGTCTTTCTTTTCTATCGTAACGTTCATATCTTCTGTAATTCTTTTTTAACTTTTTATTAATTCAATTCTTCTGAATTTCTTATTGTTTAAAAATGTTCAGAGTTTAGGGTTTTGTGTTTAGTGTTTTTCGTGTACCGTTTACCTTTTACTGATTACCGATAACCAATTACCAATAACTTCTCGTCCCTTCGAATTTCTAATAACTCACCACTTCACCAACTCACTCATTCACTCCTTCACAGTGCGCATGGAGGGACTTCCCGACTAAGAAATTGTAATTTCACTTCGTTTCATAACAATTTCTAATTCGGGATAAACTTCTCGTCCCTTCGAACTTCTAATAACTCACCACTTCACCAACTCACTCATTCACTCCTTCACAGTGCGCATGGAGGGACTTCCCGACTAAGAAATTGTAATTTCACTTCGTTTCATAACAATTTCTAATTCGGGATAAACTTCTCG
>JBIOHI010000042.1:0-12043 GCA_044448845.1 Bacteroidia bacterium | reverse complement strand
GTATAATGGATATATTTATTTTTCGGAGTGAGCGTGATATTTTCAACATCGTTTAATAGTGCCATGTCAACCAATGCACGGAGTGCACGGATATTCTGCCCGATATTCGCTTTTGACACATCAACAATTCTTGAAATTTGTGGCCAAAACCCATCACTTGATGTTCCTGTTTCAGGAGTTAATGAAAATATTTTTGGCTTTGAATTTTGCTCACCATACATCCAATCATCTGAATCGCCATTCGTTAAATATCCTAATGTTTGATTCACCGTTCCAAAAACATAATTATTCTCTTCAGTCATATAAGCTGCTAAATTGCTGAAATAATTTGAATCGGGGGTAAAATGGTTTGCTATATATCCATAAGGATAAATTAAATCGTTTCCATAAGTATGGTAATTAACTGCAATTTTAAACTGGTGAGCATTACAAAACGCCCGCATCGCCTGTGTTTCAGGTTCCGAAAAAGGTGCCATGCCTCTGAAAGTCTCCATGCTTGAATTGTTTGACGAACCAATATTATCATATCCCCAATTGTTTCCGTAGTTTCGGTTTAAATCCACTCCGGCAAGAACTCCATTCAGTACTCTTTTATTTTTTCGCCACATTCCGCCACCATTTGGATTTGTTGTTTGATTATAGATATAGCCGTCAGGATTGACAATTGGAACAAAATATATTTCGGTATTGTCAACGAAGTATTTTATTTCAGAATTGATGGTGTAATTTTCCAACAAATAATACATGAACATGATAAGTTGAGACAGTGATGCCGGTTCGCGCGCATGATGGAGCGCAGTGAAAAGAATTTGCGGCTTATTCATTTGATCCACATTCGGATTATTGGAAATCCGCATCCAATAAATAGGCCTGCCTTCCAGCGAATGAAAAGTGTCAATCGGAATTCTCATTTTCACCAGGTTTGGCCATTTGCTAACCATATTATCCAAATGAGTGAGTGCTTCTGAATAGGTATAAAAGCCGCCCATCGAACCTAATGTAAAATTAGAGGGTGTCGGATAAGTTAGTGCGCTTGCCGGATTTTCGTTTTTTTTTATCTGGGTTTTGTTCAACTGTTTTTGATCTTGTTCATTTCGTTTCAGGTAATAACTTTCCATATCATCAATCAGAATATCATATTTAAATCCTTTTGTTCTGATGATGTCAATTTCCTTTGCCGAAAATTCGCCAATAAAATATTTTCCTTTGCGGTATTCTCCATGATCCACCGCTACTCCTGCTGCAGCAAGTATGGTCATTCCTGAGTCGCCCGTATAAACTTTTACCCGTGAATATTTTTGTTGTGCGAAAACACCTATTTGAAAAAAGAAAAATGCAAAAGCTATTACAAAAAGTTTTTTCATATCCCAAGAATTCATTACAGACAAATTAATCAATAATATCTTCAGACGAATTTCAGACATCAAAGGTTGTAATCCAAATTGTAAAACTTAAAGTTTTCTTAAATGCTGCCATATTCTGATGAATTGCACTTCAGACGGCTAACCGGAACCTATTTCCAAACTTCCGTTCCTTCGGTGCAGTTCGTGCAGATGTCTATTTCTTTTCGTGAGCGAAGAATGGCAGAACGGAACTGATTATATTTATCGCTTCGCCATATTTCGGAAAAAGATTCTTCGCTCACATCACCAAAACGGTGCGTGGCGTCTTTATCAAAACAACACGGAACCACCAGCCCGTCCCACGTGATCACGCTTCCGCGCCACATCCGCCAGCACTGGTTGAGCAATTTATTTTTTATAGAATAAGTTCCATCCGCATTTTTTTTGTACCGGCTCAGTTCATTATTTTCGGGAATGAATTGATCGCTGTTTTTGTAATCGTAAATTTGCGCAGTCTTTATTCCGAGTTCATCCACACCGATTTTTTTTGCTAATTTTTTCAGTTCGGGAATCTGGTGTTCATTGTGTTTGAAAGCGATGAACTGCCAAATGACATTCGGTGTGGTTGACTGCAAAACCTTTTTCCATCTTAAAATATTTTTGGTTCCTTCGATCACTTTTTCCAGGTTTCCTCCCACGCGGTATTTCGAATACGTTTCCTGGGAAGTTCCGTCAATGGAAATGATCAAACGGTCGAGGCCTGATTGAACAGTAGCTTTCGCAACCTCATCCGTAAAATAATGCCCGTTGGATGAAGTGGCGGTGTAAATATTTTTTTCATCGGCATACTTTACAAACTCCAGGAAATCTTTATTCAAAAAAGGTTCGCCCTGGAAATATAGAATAAGGTAAACCAGTTCGGGAGAAAGTTCATCGAGAATTTTTTTGTAAAGAGTAAAATCCAGCATCCCGGTATTTCTGGAGAACTCGCGCAAACCGCTTGGGCATTGCGGGCAGCGGAGGTTGCAACTCGTGGTTGGTTCTATCTCTACGATCACCGGCATTCCGAAATGAAATGTTTTTTTGGTGAGGCGGGAGAGGTAATAACCCGACAACAATTTCGCCACATTCAGGATCCGTTTCCCGTTCAGTTTGGAAATAA
Source organism: Bacteroidia bacterium (assembly GCA_044448845.1). Lineage (GTDB taxonomy): Bacteria > Bacteroidota > Bacteroidia > UKL13-3 > UKL13-3 > CAIUEQ01. Next base: position 9,538 of record JBIOHI010000042.1, on the reverse strand, counting down.
AATTTATACCATCAGCAATGCTGCGATCCATCTATATCTATTTAAAAAGAAAGGAAAATGAAAATTTTTGCCCAGGAAAATTCTTACTCAAGATCCCAAGCATCGAACAGTTCGTTGATGAATTTGTTTTCGGTCAATTGCATTTTCTTATCGGCCATCGCCACTTTCATCGCAAATTTGATGAGTTTGTTTCGCTCATCGTAGGTGCTGATCTTATAGAATTGATGAGCGGTTTCCACAAAATGCAAATAACGTTCTTCTGCGGGCAATGCTTTTAAAAATGCCTGTTCTTTAATGATGTCGATCTTTTCGTTGTAATTCTTTTCGAGGAAATCAATGATCACCTTGCTTTCTTCACGGTGCAAATGTCCGTCACTCAGTGAAAGGATCATCAGTAAATGAAAACCGGTTTCTGTTTTATTTAGTTTTTGAATGAATTGTGTTGGCATGAAAAATAATTAATGCAATAAAAATAAACGAAGTTTTCGACTTTGCAAATTTCCGGTATAAAATAATTGGATTAATTTCGCTCACAGAAAATCAGAAAATGAATTCAGACACTTCAAAATTAGGATTTGGCACTAAAGCCATCCATGCGGGACAGGAACCCGACCCCACCACAGGAGCCATCATGACTCCTATTTATCAGACTTCCACATTCTGGCAGGAAAGTCCTGGAAAACATAAGGGTTACGCCTATGCACGCGGGAAAAACCCCACCCGAAATGCACTTGAAAAATGCATCGCGGCACTGGAAAACGGGAAACACGGATTGTGTTTCAGCAGCGGAATGGGTGCCATTGATGCGGTGGTTAAATTATTAAAACCGGGAGATGAAGTGATCACAGGGAACGACCTGTATGGCGGAACCTACCGAATGTTCACTAAAGTATTTGCCAATTTCGGGATCAAATTTCATTTCATCGACCTGAATGATGCGAACAACATTTTAAAATACATCAACTCCAATTCAAAGTTGTTGTGGATCGAGACTCCAACCAACCCGACCATGCAGATAGTTGATATTGCTGACTGTGCGGAGATTGCCAAGAAGAATAAATTAATTCTTGCTGTGGACAATACGTTTGCTTCACCTTATCTTCAAAATCCGCTTGACCTGGGCGCTGACATCGTGATGCACTCTGTAACCAAATATCTCGGAGGCCACAGCGATGTGGTGATGGGGGCTTTGGTTTGCAACGATGATAAATTACATGAGCAACTTGCCTTCATTCATAATTCATGCGGAGCAACTCCGGGACCGCAGGACAGTTTTCTCGTGTTGCGAGGAATAAAAACGTTGCATATTCGAATGAAAGCACATTGTGAAAACGGGAAAGCGGTTGCCGAATTTTTACATCATCATCCGAAAATTGAAAAGGTGTACTGGCCCGGTTTTACTGACAGTCCTAATTATGCCATCGCAAAAAAACAAATGCGCGGATTCGGAGGAATGATCTCTATTGTTTTAAAAAATGCTGACCTGAAAGAAACTTTTCGCATCGCTTCCTCCTTCAAAGTTTTTTCATTAGCCGAAAGTTTGGGCGGAGTTGAAAGTTTGGTGAATCACCCGGCAACCATGACTCACGCTTCGATTCCAAAAGATGAAAGAGAAAAAGCCGGTGTGGTTGATAATCTTTTAAGATTGAGTGTAGGGGTGGAAGATATTGAAGACTTGCTGGAAGATTTGAAAAATGTGTTGGGGTAAATTATTCCCCCGATTGAAATAATTTTTTTTTCCATAAATTTTTCTCTTCTTTGAATTATGCAAAAATCTCTAACCGCATTACTCATTTTTTCTGCGATACTTTTTTCATCTTGTTCTTCATCGCGTTTTGTAAAACCCCTGGATGAAGGCCAGCAATGCTTAACAGCCGGTTTTGGCGGGCCACTGATCACTCTTAACTCATTACCTATTCCAATTCCGCTTACCAACATTTGCTATGCCCGTGGTTTTGCCGAGCAATTCACTGCATTCGGTTCGTTGCATACCACTAGTTTGCTTTTTGGTGTCGGGCATATCGAAGTGGGTGGATTGAAAGGAATTTTGAAGAATGATGGTTTGAGACCCGGAATGAGTGTTTCCGCTTCGTTTCAATACATGCTCGACAGGTGGGAATGGAATTCACGTTTTTATCCGCAGCTCGATGCCAATGTTTACTGGACTTACGGAAAGAATAAGAATTTGGTTTATGCCGGATCGAATAATCTCTTCGATTTCAACGGAACTCATCCTGACGGACAACAGCAACTGACTTTATGGTTTCCGGGATTTCACATCGGACACACTTTTGTGAGGCCAAAATCAAATTACCAGATCGAATTTAAGTACCTCGCCACCAATATTTCAAACCAACGGCTTGTGGTGGATTATGTTGGAAAATCAAGCATGAATACCGGTGCATTCGGACTTTATTTCACCTACCATTTTAAATTCTAACTCATGAAAAAAATACTTTTTTTATTTTCCATCATCATTTTTATGAGTTCGTGTTTGAGGCTCGACAACAATTTATTTAATGGAGACATCACCATCACCGAATACAAGTTTGACGGATTTGCAAAGGGAGAATTAGGTGACCTTTACAACAATCCGGCTTATGCAATTCCCGATTCCATGATAAATTTGTTTACCCTGACTTCGAATGACAATGGGAACACTGCAACCATTTACGCGGAGTTTATCGGAAATGTCAATACCATTTCCACCGACACCATTATTATGTATTGCCATGGAAACAAATGGCACATGGATAATTACTGGAACCGCACCAAACTTTTTGCGAATGTTGGAGGAAGAAATCGTTTCGGAGTGATGACCTTTGATTACCGCGGTTACGGAAGATCTTCGGGAACATCCACCGAAAGTTCGATGTATGCTGATGGCGATGCCTGTTTGAAATGGCTGCAATCAAAAGGACTAACGTCAAACAGGTTGATCATTTACGGTTACAGTTTAGGTTCTGCAACTGCAACTGAACTAACTGCCAACCCCCGAACACTCTCACCTTGCAAACTTTGCCTCGAATCTCCATTCTCTTCCACCGAAGCAATGACATCGGATGCTGCCGGAATTTCATTACCGGCATCTTATGTCACCAATATAAAAATAGATAACATAGGCAAGATCAGGAAAGTGAATCAACCGTTCTTATGGATGCACGGAATTGCGGATGATTTCCTGAAAATAGAAACACACGGGCAAGCGGTGTTCAATAATTATCGTGGCGTGAAAGGCATAGCTGTAAAGGTTCCGGGAGCGGTGCACAATAATGTTCCAAGTGTTTTAGGTTATGGAACTTATATGAATACACTGCTTAATTTTATTACTTCGAATTAATTTTTCTCACAAAGTTCACGAAGAAAATTCACAAAGGGCGCAAAGAAAAAACACTCTGAGTGCTTTGTGCAAACTTTGAGTCCATTGCGTGAAATTTTATTGCTGTTTCAATTCTGATTTCACTTTCTCAACCACTTCTTTTAAAACCTGTAATGCGAGATCAATCGTTGAAAGATGCGTTCTGAAAGATAGGATCGCGAGATGCAAAATAAATTTTCCATCCAGTTTTGATGAGGAAATAAAAACTCTTCCGTCTTTATGAATTTCATTCACCAACATTTCATTGAACTTGTCTGCGTCTTTGTTTTCCGGAACGTAACGGAATGTTACCACTGAAAGTTCCGGCTCAGGTCCAACTTCAAACCCCAGTTTCTGTACTTCAGCGTAAAAATATTTTGCCAGCAATAATTTTTCCTCAAGACATTTTCGAAATGGTTTTACTCCATGCAATTTCAAAGGAAGCCACAAACGCAATCCTCGAAAATGCTTCGTCAATTCGGGCGAAAGTTCAGCAGGTGATAACTCTTCCGGGGCTTTGTGCGCATCCTGCATGTAGTTGGCAACGTAATAATGCGAGTTATAAAGTTTATTTTTTTCTTTGATAATTACCGTTCCCAATCCGTAAGGAAGAAATAATCCTTTGTGCGGATCCATCACGATGGAATCGGAAAGTTCCATGCCCTGCAACTTTTGTTTTCCTTCATCCGTGAGCGCGAAAAATGCACCGTAAGCACCGTCAATGTGGTACCACAATTTATATTTTGTTGCGAGGTTTCCAATTTCTTTCAAAGGATCAATTGCCCCGACATCAGTGGTTCCCGCGGATGCAATGATCATGAATGGTTTCAATCCTGAATTCATATCTGTTGAAATTTGCTGCTCTAATTTTTCCGCATTCATTCTATAATTCGAATCCATTGGAATATTTCTTCTCACTGCTTCTTTCAATCCTGCAATTCTTATCGCTTTGTCAATGCAATGATGGCTGTGTTCGGTGGCATAAAAAACTGTTTTCTCAATATCACGCGCTTTGATATCGAAGGAATCGCGGGCAGTTACAATGGCAATTAAATTAGCGATGCTACCACCGGATGTTAAATTTCCGGCATATCCTTTTTTGTAACCAACCATGTCCGCCATCCAGTCAATGAGCATATTTTCCATCCGCACTGCACCGGGACTTGCGAAAAAAATTCCCGCGTACCGGTTGGTGATATCTGCCATATAATCTCCAAGTGATGCGCTGTAAATTCCGCCACCTGGAATGTATCCCAAATGCCCGCCTGAAGCAGGATTCAAGCCTTGTGTATCAACATTTTTATAAACTAAATTTATTATTTCTTCAATCGAATCCGGTTCCTCTTTTATCGGGCTTTCAAAAATTCCTTTTCCTTTTTCTTCTCTCATAACATAAGCAGGTAAAGAATTTATTTCATTCAAAAAATTTTCGGTGTAATTAATAACCTTATTCCTGATCTTCTCTCTTTCGGTTGAATCCGGTTCTAATTGTTTGCTTGCTTTTTCAAGCTTTGCCAATTGGTCTTTCATTCAGTAAATTTTGGGCGAATTTAGTTTTTATTTTCTCACCAAGAACTCAAAGAAAATGCACAAAGATCACGAAGAAAATATTTGTGTGCTTTGTGGAACCTTTGTGAACTTTGTGTGAAAAAACTCTGCTTTAAATTATTGTTTCACGCAAAGGCGCAAAGCACGCCAAGAAAAAATCACGTAGTGCTTGTCCCGATTTTTAGCGGGAATGAAATATTAATAGAAAAATATAACACCAAGTTAGGAGCGACATCTAAAATAAACGCTTTATCCTTTTCATTCTGATAAATAAAACAATACTATATTTGTACTTCAAATCAGAAATCATGGGCTTAGTATATTCAACTATTATTTTATCAAATCCGGTTAAGCCCGGCATAAAATCAATTGAAGTAAAATGCCTGGTGGATTCAGGATCAACTTATTTGTGCATTCCTCAACATCTTGCCACGCAACTCCAAATCAAACAATTGGAAACCCGTGAAGCAGTGCTTGCCGATGGAAGCAGTCATTCTGTTCCGTATGCAGGACCGGTGAAAATAAGTTTTGAAAACCGCGGTTGCTTTGTCGGAACATTGATAATGGGTGATGAAGTTTTGTTGGGTGCAGTGCCGATGGAAGATATGGACCTGGTGATTCAACCAAAATTATTAAAACTTACCGTGAACCCCGAAAGTCCTAATATTCCAAGGGGACACATGAAATAAAATTGTCACTCTGAGCGAAGCGAAGAATCTCAATTATTTAACCGCAGGGGACGCAGAGAAAAAATTCCGCGTTTTCTGCGCAAAACTCAGCGAATCTCTGCGGTTAATTTTTATTTCACGCAAAGGCGCAAAGCTCGCAAAGCCAGCACACCGAAATATCTATATGCAGGTGTGAAAAAATCACGTAGTGATAGAATACCGGTAGAAATTAATCACGATATTTTCAAAAGCTCCGTCAGGAGCGACATATTAATAATGTTTTTCTCAAAATTTCTTTACCACTTTCAAAACCGTTCTTCTGTTTTGTTGGTGTTCTTCTTCAGTGCATCTTTTCGATTCATAGCTTCCTTCACAACGACAATTATTGACAGGGTCGCTTTCGCCTTTACCAATGCATTTGAGATTCTTTACATCGTGTTTACGATGAATATAAGCGCAAATCGAATCTGCTCTTCTTTGTGAAAGTCCTAAATTATAAATTGAATCACCGCGGCAGTCAGTGTGGGTTTCGATTGCAAAATAGTGTTTTGGATAATTAGAAATGAAATATGAAACAGAATCAAGAACTTTTTTAATTTCCCCTTGTAAATCCGATTTATCAAGATAAAAATAAATATCAATTAACGCCAGTTGTCCGGGTTTTGGATTTCTCAAATTAATTGTAGAGTTGTGAAGAAACGATGGCGTTTCCTGAGCAGTGCAAAACCGCAAACACAATAAACAAAAAAAAGAAAAAGATATTTCATCCTCTCAAAAATACTTATTCCTTCAAAATCTTCCAACTCAAAATCTTCCCATCCGCACTTACATTCAAAAAATAAATTCCCGTTTTCAAACCTGAAACATCAATGGAGTTGCTTTGCCGGTCAAGCGTTCCGTGCAACACGGTTTTCCCTTCCAGGTTTATGATTTCAAATTTTGCAAAATTAAAATTCTGTTGAAGATCAATTTTCAAAATATCATTCACCGGGTTCGGGTAAATTTTCAGTTGCTCCGCTAAACTATTTTTCTCTTTTATTCCTTCATTCACCGACTGGACTTTCGCGGAAAAAATTCCCGCACCGTACGTTGCCACCACAAACATTCCATCACTTGACCGGTAATCCATCATCATCACAATATTATTTCCCACCACATCAGGCGACTGGTTCGTCCACACCGTGTTCATTCCGTCCAAACTTTTTGTGGCATATAAACCCGTGCTTGTTCCCACAAAATAGATCAAACTGTCGTTGATGTTTGCAATGGTGAGCCAACGACACGAAGGACCATTACCGGAACCGTTTACATTTTGTTCGAGGTTTCCGGAAACTGCATTCCATGTGACACCGGCATCTGTTGAATAAAAAATACTCAACACACCGTAATTGGTGAACACCACAAATAATTTATTCGAATCTTTCGGATGTTGAACAATACAATTGATATATGCCGGAGGGAAATTTGTTCCTGAAATATTTTGCGGCATTGAAGAATTTGATGAAGCATTATTCAACCGGAATAATTTTCCTTTTTGTGTTGCATAAAACAAAACATCATTTTGCAGTTTCGAACTCGACACCGCAGTTATCGCATCCGTTGAATCCGGCAATTTGGTGTTGAGCAATTCATTCCAGTTGGTGAGAACGGGAGTGCTGTCAAGAACAGGGTGCAATGGGATTTGTGTAACATCATCATTGCGCCAAAGCCTGTCTGCATAAGGCAAATAAAGTTTTTTCCAGTTGTTTGCATCAGGTGTGAACGGATTCACGAAATTGTATTTATTTCTATTCAAACCTTTTGGATCAAGTCGTGCAGATTGCGTTCGGTTTCCGTTTGCATCCATCAATACCCTGAAAGCTCTTCCCTGTTGCGTAGAGAAATATCCTTCCGTTGAATTGGGTGCAAGAAAGCAAAAACTTCCATCCGAACTCAGCGGTTGGGTCCATGGCAAGTATTCGGTTTGATTGTTGGTGAAATATGTTCCATTGTCTTGCAATCCGCCAACAATCACATCGCTTGTTGAATTGTGATCAAGTGCCACAGTATAAAATTGCGTGGTGACATAACCGAAATTTAATGAAGTCCATGTTACCGATGAAGCAAGATTATCTGTTGTCAAAGAAATTCCTCCATCGTGCACCGATATCATTTTTGAAGCATTCGAAGGATAAAAAATTACGTTGTGATTATCGGGATGATGATTTGGATAAACTTTGAAATCCGGTCGCGAAGTATTCACTCCGTAACCCCCGATCCAGGTGGTGTTATTTGAAGTTAAAAAACCATCCGTTGAACGGTACAAATTATTTCCCCCGAGAAAAACCACATTTGAATTATCCGGTTTCACTTTCACACTTATATCATATCCCTGTTGAGAAACGAAATCACCGAAATCACCGCCCAGCGTGGGAATATTGGCACTGCGGTCTTCCCAGGTTCCCCCGGCTCCGCTTCCGTTTCCGCTTATATAAGTATATTTCCATAAGCTGTTTCGTTCGACTGCTTTTTCAAAATTCAAAGAAATTTTTCCGGTGTCTGGTGTGTAAGCTGCAAAATAAATTTGTTTTTCATCCGAAGGAGAAATACCGATCACGGTTCGGCTGGTCTTTGAAGAAAACCACGGAGGAGAAATATTGGTCCAGGTGGCTCCGTCATCCGATGAGCGCCAGATCCCGCCATTGCCTCCATCTCCGGAGAGTGTGGCGTAAACAATTCCCGAAGAGGTGACGGCTACATCAGACCATAAACTGTAAGAACTTGCCGCACCTCCTTTTCTTTTTGAAAAGGTTGTTCCGCCATTCACGCTTCGCCAGATCCCGTCAAAGGTTGCTACAAAAATTACATCCAATGAATCGATGGAAGTATTAACAGCAATGGAATTTACTGCCGACCATGAATTGTATAATCCACCAGGTGTGCTGATGGTTGATGCGAGTCTTTTCCAGGTCAGACCGCCATCTACTGATTTATAAACTCCATTGCCCGAAAAAAATGCACCCGGCAATGACGAACCATAAAGTTCCCCGGTTCCGGCATACCACGCATTGGTTTTCCCGGTTCGGGTGTCTTGTGCAATGCAAGAAATGTTTGAGGTCTCTGCACTGTCAACACATTTTATCCAGTGCACACCGGCATCGGTGCTGCGCCAGAAACCTCCCATGGTGGAACCGGCCAGTAAAATATTTTCATTGGTTTTATCAATGGCAATTCCCCGGGTTCTTCCTCCCACATTCCATGGTCCGCGGGCAATGTAGGAACCACCGTAAGATTTATTAAAGGCATTCACCGAAGGAAGTGTATGGGAAAATTGAAGTTCTTTCACCCGGAAGTCACCCGGTATTTTTCCAGTTGAAGGATCAGCAAGTGTGGCATTCATCCATGCGGCACGCCCGATGATATCCTCATCCATTCCATCCCCTTCGTTTCGTTCTTTTTCTTTTTGGTTAAATTCGAAAATACTGGTTGCCGAAGCGATGGCTAAAATCAGGATGAAAACAACCTGGCTGATTTTTAAAATAGATTTTTTCATTTCGTAAAAATAGTTGTTTCCTGAAAAACGGCTTTAAAAATTATTTTTTGTTCTTTCCGACTTTTTAACACTCTTCAACAAATGTTTGTTATCTTGGTATAATTGAAGGTAAATTCGCGAATTGAATTTCTTGCAATTGAGAATCCCGTGGATCACATACATTTTATTGTTCCTGCTTTTCCCTTTTTCGGGCGGGGCACAAACATTTGACATCATTTATGGCGATACAATAAATTACGTGGACGCACAGGGCCGGAAGCAGGGATTCTTTCGCAACTATTGGCAAAACGGTGACCTGAAATACGAAGTATATTTTGAGAATGGCGAAAAAGAAGGCCTCGAGATCAGCTATTATGACGCCCAGGATTGCATTGAATATTCGAACACTTTTAATGCGGGGAAACTGGACGGGCCCAGTGTAACTTTTTTTCC
>JBIOHI010000041.1:0-12154 GCA_044448845.1 Bacteroidia bacterium | reverse complement strand
TATCACCTCAGTTTCTTACATGAGCAACACCATCCCGATCCCGGCTACAAAAAATTCCATTGCCGCTACCACGGCTCTTGCCGGAGAAATGCTGGGGATGAAAATTATTTACATGGATGCCGGAAGCGGGGCGAAAAATCATGCACCTGCCGCCATGATCAAAGAAGTGAGAAAAAATGTGAACACCCCGATCTTTCTCGGTGGGGGAATTCGTGACGCGAAATCAGCTGTTGAATTATGCAAAGCCGGAGCCGATGTGATCGTAGTGGGTAATGCTTTTGAAAAAGATCCTTCGCTGATAAAGAAATTAACCGAAGCCGTTCACGCCTGCCGGTAACGTAAATGCGTAATTACCCAATTGTGTAATTCCATTAATTATTTACCACTTCAGGATGAATTTTCGGAACGGTTTTCAAAAAAGCATACATCGCTTTCACTTCTCCATCAGTTAGCTGAATGTGAGGGAACATCGGTACTTCACTGCATCACCTGTTCTTTTCTTTCCGTATTTTACATTCAAATCACTAATTGCCAAAAATAATATCGGGAAAGGAGGTTTATCCTATCAACTTTTTATCTCGTGATGAATTTTCGGAACCGTTTTCAGGTAAGCAAAAATATGTTTCGCTTCTGTGTCGGTTAACATGGCATGAGGGAACATCGGCATGCGTAACTGGCCTCCGCCTTTTTTCTTACAATATTTTACAGACTCCACAAATTCATTTTCTGTGAAATCAGCGATCCCGGTTTCATCAAAAGTAAGGTTACGCGTGGTAACCGGACCGTCCTTTCCCGTCATCACGTTTCCACCGCCATAAAATCCACCCGATTTTTCAGGGTACACCATATTCACCGTTTTAAAATCGCCTGAATGGCAGGGAAAGCAATGAAAGATTCCGTTGGCTAAATATCTTCCATGTTCTACCGCATTGCTGGTATCAGGCAACGGGATTGATTTTTCAGCTAATGGCAAAGGTTTCCATGCAATGTGACATAATAATTTGGTGAGGAACGAGGGTTCTGATTTGGGTTGCACCACGGTTGATTTCTGAACCATGTCCGAGCGCAGCCATGCGATCACACTGTAAAGGTCCTCATCGGCAGCATTCGGAAATTTGGCCATGTATATCGGAAGGTACTGGCCATCTTTTTTTATTCCTGTCCGAAGCAGGTAATATATTTCTCCATCCGTCCAGGTTGCAATTCCATCGGCAGGACCCGAGGTAAGATTTTTGGAATAGATATGCCCGAACTCTTTGGGCAACTCTGCCAATTCTCTTCCGCTTACCGTTCCATCGGGACTGGCATGGCAGCCGAGGCATTCCATGGATGCAATCTTGAACCCCTGCGCCACGCGCTCCGGGGTGACTTCAACTTTGAGGTCAATTTTTTTGGCTTCGTATTTCGGAATTCCGTCAAACAGAATGTAAGCGACAAAGCTGATAACGATAAGAAGCAGCGTGCCCAGCACGATGCCGGTGATCTTGAAAAATTTCTTCATGGTTAGATTTCAATTAAGGTTAGCAATAACAAATAAAAAAAGCTTTTCGATAAATTCAAATAAAATTTTTTAAGCGATAAAATATTCGTGATGGATTCGAACCGTGATGAATACACTTTGTTCCAATTTGTGCATAATCACTTTCGGTATTCAAAAAATTTATCAGCTAATTTGAAACAGGTAAATTTCAAGTGAGTCAGATAAAAAAACTTATTTCGCAAACTGCCATTTATGGTGTTTCCACAATTCTGGGAAGATTGGTGAACTACCTGCTTGTACCGTTACAAGTGCGTGTTTTTAATCCTTCTGAGTATGGAATTATAGGCGAACAATATGCTTACGTTGCCTTTTTCACGGTGGTGCTTACTTATGGAATGGAAACAGGTTTTTTTCGTTTCTCGCAGGATGAAGACAAAAAAGAAAAGGTTTTTTCAACAGCATTTATTTCCGTTTGTATTTCTTCAATTGTATTTATGTTGGGAATGAGTTTGTTTGCGCAACCAATCGCAAATTCTATTCGTTACACAAATCACCCCGAATATATTGTATATCTTTCCTGCATTTTAGGATTAGATGCAATTGCAAGTATTCCGTTCGCGTTGTTAAGACAGCAAAGCCGCCCAATAAAATTCGCTATCATCAAAAACATCAATATTTTTTGTACTGTATTTCTCAATGTTTATTTTTTATTGCTTTGCCCATATTTATTAAAAAACTCGAACATTACACTTCCGTTTTATAATCCGGCTATCGGTGTCGGTTATGTTTTCATTGCCAATTTGGTTTCAAGCATCATCACACTTCCGCTCTTGTCGAAAGAGATTTTATTCATTCAAAAAGGATTTGATCCCATGCTTTGGAAAAAAATGCTCATCTATGGATTGCCATTGCTGGTAGTGGGTTTGGGCGGAATGGTAAATGAAACGCTCGACCGTGCGATCATGAAATATTTATTGCCTGCAGGAACTGATTCGATGGCGCAACTCGGAATCTATTCGGCCAATTATAAACTCTCCATTCTTATCACGTTATTCATCCAGGCGTTCCGCTATGCGGCCGAACCGTTCTTTTTTTCGCATGCAAAAACAACAGACAAAAAAACCATCTACGCCCAGGTGATGGATTACTTCGTTATCGTGTGCCTCGGAATTTTTCTGCTGGTAACTTTGTTCATTGACGTATTCAAATATTTTATTGATAAACCGTATTACGAAGGATTGAAGATCGTCCCGGTCTTATTGCTCGCCAATGTGTGCCTTGGAATTTATTACAATCTTTCTATCTGGTATAAACTTTCCGACCAGACCAACAAAGGAGCGTTGATCTCCCTGATTGGCGCGGGAATTACCATTGTACTCAACATCTGGTGGATTCCGGTTTTCGGTTACACCGGTTCGGCATGGGCCACTTTCATTTGTTATTTCAGCATGATGGTTATTTGCTATTTCATGGGGATGAAATATTACCCGATACCTTATCATGTAAAAAATGTGCTCGCGTTTTCGGCACTGGCGCTTGTGTTATTTTTTGCCGGTTGGTACTCACGAAATTATTTTAGCGAAAACGCGATTCGTCTTTCCATAAATTCAGTTCTTATGCTCCTGTTCCTTTCTGCGGTTTTCCTGTTTGTGAAAAAAGATAAAATAGTAACTTCGCATGATTCTTTCCATGAAAATCAAGATCATTAACCGTTCGGCAAATAGGTTACCTGCTTATGAAACCATTCATTCGGCAGGGATGGACCTGCGGGCATTTTTAAATGAAAGCATTGTGATTGAGCCGATGAAAAGAGCGCTGATCCCAACGGGAATTTATTTGGAAATTCCGGAAGGTTTCGAAGCACAGATCCGACCGCGAAGCGGACTTGCGTTCAGGAACGGCATAACCGTTTTGAATTCTCCGGGTACCATCGATGCGGATTACCGTGGTGAGGTGAAAGTGGTTTTGATCAATTTAGGAGAAGAAAAATTTGAAGTGAAAAATGGTGATCGTATAGCGCAAATGATCATAGCCAAACATGAAAAAGCTGAGTGGGAAGAGGCGAAATCCCTGAGCGATACTTCTCGCGGGGCAGGTGGATACGGAAGCACAGGGAATTAAAAATTGAAATTAAAAAAAGAAACAAAAAATGAAAATAATCATACCAATGGCCGGAGTAGGAAAGCGTATGAGACCGCATACGCTAACAGTGCCGAAGCCCCTGATTCCCGTGGCAGGAAAACCGATGGTGCAGAAGATCATCGAAGACCTCGCGGATGTGTGCGGGGAAGGAATTGAAGAAGTGGCATTCGTTATCGGAAGAAATTTCGGCTCCGAAACGGAACAAAAATTAGTGGACATCGCCATTAAACTGGGCGCCAAAGGAACCATCTGTTACCAGGACGAACCTCTCGGAACCGCACACGCCATTATGTGTGCAAAGGATTCACTCGAAGGAAATGTGCTGGTGGTTTTTGCCGACACCCTGTTCAAGGCCGATTTCAAACTCGACCGGAGCAAAGACGGGATTATCTGGGTTCAGAAAGTGGAAGACCCCAAACAGTTTGGTGTAGTGAGAGTGGATGAAGATAATATCATCACCGATTTCATTGAAAAACCGCTGCAGTTTATTTCCGACCTCGCCATCATCGGGATCTACTATTTCAAGGAAGGAAAAATATTGCGCGATGAGATCCAATTCCTCCTCGACAACAACATCAGGGAAAAAGGAGAATACCAACTCACCAATGCACTCGAGAACATGAAAGCAAAAGGATACCGGTTTGAAGTGGGCAAAGTGCGTGAGTGGCTCGATTGCGGAAATAAAAATTCCACGGTTCACACCAATGCACGTATTCTTCATTTCATGTACAATGCCAAGGAAACCATGGTGGAAGCATCCATCACCAGTAAAGATTCGGTCATCATTCAGCCTTCTTATATCGGCAAAAATGTAAAGTTGTTGAGGTCAATTGTTGGCCCGTATGCCTCGGTGGGAGATGGAACCATCATCGAAAATTCAGTGGTAGGGAATTGCATCATTCAAACCAATTCAAAGATCACCAATGCTGTTATCGACAATTCGATGATCGGAAATTTCGTTGAATACACCGGTGAAGCCAAAGACCTGAGCATCGGGGATTATTCAACCAACCAGTAAATTAAAAATTGACGCACGGATTTTTTTATAAACTGTTTTTTCTTTCTCACCTGTTTTTGGTGTTTGGGTTTTATTCTTATGCGCAAAAATCCAAGCCGCTGAACGAAGATGATAAAATTAAATTCGAAACCAATTTCATAAACGGTACCAAGGAAAAGATACTGAATAACATGGACGAGGCGATCAAGGATTTTAAGATCTGCCTTTCGCTTTCCCCCGACAATTCAGCCGTGAATTTTGAACTGAGCCAGATCTATGAATCAAAACTATTACTCGAAGACGCTGAAGTATATGCCAAGCGTGCCGTGAGTTTCGATGATAAAAATTCATGGTACAAAAAACAACTGGCGTCCATTTACAAACAGCGGAAAAAATACCTTGATGCCGCACCGGTCTATTTGAGAATTGCGAAAGATGACCGGGATGTGACCATGGAACTCGAAGCGGCTTATATGTACGTGCTGGCACACGAGTTGAAAAAAGCGGTTAGAGTTCTCGATCATGTGGAAGAACAGGTAGGTGTGAATGAAGACATCATCAAACAGAAAGAACAGATCTATCTTTCGCTGAACAAGCTGAACAAAGCAACAGCCGAAGTGGAGAAACTGATGCGTGCTTATCCCAAGGAATTGAAATACGAGGGCATGCTCGCTGATCTTTACATGGCGAACAACAAACCCGAACAGGCGATAAAGATCTATAACGACATCCTGAAAAAAGATTCATCGAACGGGTACGCTTTGTTCGCTATGGCCGATTATTATCGATCGAAAAATGAGAATGAAAAATATTATACTTTGGTGAAAGCAGGAATGGCAAGCCCTACTACCGAGATCAAAGCCAAGCTGGAAATGATGATCTCCTTTATGTCGTCACGCACGTTCGAGAACCAGCCGGAACGAAATTACGAACTCGCTCATATTTTTATAAAGGCGAACCCGGATGAATCTACTTCACACATGGTGCTGGCCGATATGTACAACCACGACAAGGAATTGGAAAGGGCGCGGGAAGAATATTTGAAAGCGGTAGCAATCGAACCGGCGAATTATGAAGTTTGGCAGCAGATCATTTTTTGCAGCTCGGAGCTGCGCAACAATTCTTACCTGCAAAGAGATTGCGAACTGGCACTTGAATATTTTCCGAATGAAGCACCCATCTATATGTATCATGCCATCGCCAGCGAACAATTGAAAGATTATGAAAAAGCTTTTAACAGTGCAAAAAAAGGACTCGAAAATGTTGCCGGGCAAAAAGAATTAAGCATCCAGCTTTATTCGGTTTTGGGTGATGCGGCTTTTTATTTGAAAAGATACGATGCCTGCGACTCGGCTTACGAAGAGGCTTTGAAACTGAACGAACGGAATGCCTACGCATTGAATAATTACGCTTATTTTTTAAGTGTGCGCAATATTCACCTCGATAAAGCAGAAAAAATGTCGAAACAATCTTTGGAGATCGAACCGGATAATTCTTCGTACATGGATACCTACGGGTGGATACTCTACCGCATGAATGATCTCACGAAAGCAAAAGAATTCATCGAAAAATCTTTGAAAGTAACGCCTAACAGTGCAGAAGTACTCGAGCATCTCGGGGATGTGCTGTTCAAACTGAGCCAGCCGGAAGAAGCGTTGAAAAACTGGAAACGCGCGAAGGAACTCGGAGGCGAAAGTGAATTCCTGGATAAGAAAATTGCAGAAGGAAAATTGTATGAATAAGAAAGTTTCTTATTTCCTTGCATTCATCCTCATCGTGACGGTTACAGGTTGCAAAACAAAGAAAGCAATTCAGAAACCCGTTACTGATATTCCTGCCGAGGTTAAACCGAACCGGAATGAATATTTTGTGAAGAAGGCCCGTGCCAACGAAAATGCCTTCAATTATTTTTCCGCCAAGGGCGAAGCCGAATATAAAGATCAGAAAGACGAACAAAACTTTAACGTGTTCATCGTGATGGAAAAAGATGAATACATCTGGATGAGCATAACGGCCTTACTCGGAATAGAAGTGGCCAGGGTAAGACTCACTCCTGATTCGCTCGTCATGCTAGACCGGTTGCACCGCATCTGTATCATTACCAATTATGGCTTCCTCAAAAAATTCACCGGCATGGATCTGAACCTGAAAAATATTCAGCAACTCATCATCGGTAATGCCGCATTTGATGCCGATGAAAAAACAAGTGTGTGTGATACGTCTCTTACCGGTATCATTATTTATTCGATTCTTCAGGATCAAAAACAGGTTGCGGAATACAACACAAATTTCCGGTTGCAGAAAAATACCATCGGGAATCGAACGGACAGCAAACAATTTAAAGTGGAATACGCCAGTCATCAAAAACACGGTAACAATGAATTCCCGTCCCAGATTCATATCAACATCAGGGCAGAAAAAAATGTAGAATGTAAATTTAGTCTCACCAACTTTGTATTCGAAAAAAAGAAAGATGTTCCCTTCAGCATTCCCGCGAATTATGAGATCGTTAAGCCGTAAGCTGTTCTTACTTGCTGTCATCTTTTGTTTCGCGTTGTACTCATCCGCGCAAAACTCCCGCAGGGAACTCGAGCAAAAACGCAAGGAACTCGTTGCAAAGATCCAGGACACCAAGAAAGTGCTGGAAGAAACACGGGGCAAAAAAACGAATTCGCTCAAACATTTAAAGACGATCACCAACCAGATCCGCACCAGGGAAAACATCATTAACAACGTGATGCAGCAGATCGCTTTTATTTCCTCACAAATAAATCAACAGCAAGATACCGTCACCAAACTGAAAGAGGATCTGATCAAACTGAAAGAAGATTATGCGCAAAATATTCTCGGTGCTTACAAGGCGCGAAACGTGTATGATAAAATGATGTTCATTTTTTCATCGAAAAGTTTCAACCAGGCGATAAAAAGAATTCAGTACCTCAACCAGTACAGTGATTACCGCAGGCACCAGGCAGAACTCATCCTTAAAAAACAAACCGAAGTGATCGCGCTTTTGAATAACCTGCTGGAGAAAAAACACGAGAAGATGGCGCTCATTAATTTGAAAGAGGAAGAGAAAAAAGAACTCGAAGGCGATAAGAAAGAAGAAAGCGAAGTGCTAACCGTATTGCAGAAAAAAGAAAAAGAGTTGAGAAAACAATTAGCCGAAAATGAAAAGGCCGCGAAGAAATTAACGAAGGCGATCGAAGACATGATCGCACGCGAAATTGAGGAGGCACGGAGAAGGGAAGAGGAAGCACGCAAACGCGACGAAGCTGCAAGAGCGGCAGCGGCAGCCAAGGGAACGATTGCTCCCGAAAAAAGAGAAACAACAAAAGCTTCTGCCGAAATGTATTTAACTCCCGAAGCGCTGAAGCTCTCCAACGATTTTGAAGGCAACAAACACAACCTGCCCTGGCCGGTAGAGAAAGGATACGTCACCGAGCAGTTCGGAACGCATCCGCACCCAACTCTCAAAGGCGTGATGGTTAATTCAAACGGGGTGGATATTGCCACACAGCCCGGAGCCACGGTGCGCGCGGTTTTCAAAGGGACGGTAAAAAGTATTTTCACGGTCCCGGGATTCCAGACCATCGTGCTGATCAACCACGGGAAGTTCTATACGGCTTATGCCCGCCTCTCGAAAGTAACCGTTAAAGTGGGGCAGGAAGTCGATATCAAACAACCCATCGGAACGGTGTACACCAACAAGGAAGAAGAAACCACCGAAGTGCATTTTGAGATCTACAATGTGAAATCCAAGCTCGACCCTGAGTTGTGGTTGAAGAATTAAATAAACAAAAATTTTCTTGTGACAGGCGAGAAACACGAGTTAACAAGTCTTATTGAAGCCGGAATGAAACGGGAAGTATCACACAGAAACTCTCATCCTGTCCTTTAAGTTTCGGCCCCGAGGAGAACTTCAATTGCCTGATCACTCTCACCGCTTCTTTTGTTAAAGTAACGTGAGCCCCTTGCTTTACTGCAATTCTCTCTATGTTTCCATCTTTTGTCAGGGTAAACGTCAAAATTACTTTTCCTGTTATTTCATTCTCTCTTGCATAAACCGGGTAGGCTATTCTATTCATTAAAAATTGCATGACCGATTTTTCACCGGTCAATATTTTCGGGGCTTTGTATCCGAAGGTGTCGTTGTCTTCAAAGTAGTCTTCTATCCTTACATCCGAAATACCGGCTTGACACGCGGTGTCTCTGTAATCCAATTCGAAGTTGTAATCCAGTTCGCCTGATCCTTCATTTATCCATATTCCAAAAGGTTCTTCACCTCTTTTTGTTTCACTTCTCACCACCTGGTTCTTTTTGATATTTTTAATTTCGATGGTTGTCTTACCATCCCCGTAAACAGTTATGGATTGAGAAAATTTTGCTTTTTCCTGCGCAACTTCTTTCTCCAGGTATTTATTATTAAAATATTTTACGGAAACAGTTTGCGCTTGTGAAACCGAAGTTAAACTGACGATGAATAAGATAAAGATTGTTTTATACATGGAGCCTGAGTTTTTATTATTCATGTTGCAGGGTTAAAAGTTATTTTTGGTTGTGTAAGATTTTTTTATTTCTCCCGCAATTCTTCGGGATAAAATGAAAATCGCCCAAATAAGTTATTTTAATCACAGAAGAGACACTTCAAGAAACGTTTCGTGTAGTGAACGTTTAGCGCAAGTGATAACGAAGAAGGGTAGAAGCAGCACCGGGTTAACAGACGTTTTATTTAATTGCCGTGATGAATTTTTGCATTTCGTCCATGGTCCCTACTGTAATTCTTGTCCACTTTCCATTTTCTTCGTAAATATTTGTACCTTGAATATTGTTAGTTTTCAGCAGGCCAAAGAAATCCTTTTTATAGTTGGATAATGAAAAATAAATAAAGTTTGTGTGAGAAGGAATGCAGGTAATATTGAGGAGAGTAAGTTGCTCAATGGTATATTTTCTTGCTGCTTCGTTTTTCGAATAACATTGGTTTAAAAAATCATCGTCTTTCAAAGATGCTCATGTGTGCTGTTAATTCGTCAAATCTTTTTAAAACATCTGTCGCAAAGTTTTTTCTATAAGATGTTTCCTCAAGTCGGTTTGAATAATTAGAAAAGTAATTTGAAATATTGTCGATGACTTCTTCTGAGTCTTGCATTGAATAATTAACTGCTGCAAAATTTAGTGTATTGAATAAATCTGTCAAAAGATCAACAGTGAACATATTTTTCTCTATGCTGTCAAGGTCTGTTTTAAGTGATTTAATTTTTGCAACTTTCGCTTTTGCGGATTCCTCATTCTTAAAATTGTCAGTGAATGTTCCATCAAGCAAAATGCTCAAAATGGAATTGAAATATTTATCATTTTTTTTGAAGAAGTCCTTAAGTAATGACGGTTTAATAAACTTGATAACTTTGATAGTCCACTCGTGAGGTATTAAATAAATGCTGATTGCAACGAGTATTAGTCCCAAAAAAAGGGCTTTAAGATGATGTAGTAAAAGATCGACAATGTCTACCATAATAATTTTACCTTTATTTTTTGTAAGTTAATTGTATTTGATTCCGTTTGTTTGATATTTTTTTTAGGGTAAATAAATTGCATCAACTTCTTTTCGCAAATCATCTTTCCAATTACCTGCGAGCCTAATAAATATAACACCTGAATAATCTGATGGAATTTCCACTCCATCCTCAAAGAGAACGATTACATTTTGTCGTCCAATTGCTCCAATAAAGAAACCTGTTTCAAAAATTACATTCTGTCTTGCTCTGTCTTTACTGTCTGTTTCGGTTTTAGATTTTCCTTCATCGTCTGCAGTCCATAATGCAACTGCAAAATCAACTTTAGAATAGTCCTCAAATTTTTCAATTATTGTCCGACCTTTGTTTGGCTGTTCGTGTAAAATAATTGTTCGCTTTCGTAAATCGTTTTCAATAAATCTTGCAATTTCATATTTTCTTGCCTCATCATGTCCATGAACTACAAAACATTTATTTGTAAATGTCTTGTCAGTTGTAGTATAAGATTGAATGTTTTCGTCTTCGTCAATTAGAGGTAGTTTTTCTACAAGTCGTTCCAAATTGATAACAGCGGAATTGATTTTTTTCTTTTCGTGATTCAATTTATATTCTCCACTACTTGTGTCTCTACGATGCATAACGTCATCAAGTCCTAACCACTGAGTACATCTATTGTAATCGGTGAAATACTCGTTGTCAGTTTTGTTGAATGAACGTCTCAGAAGTTCCTCGTTGAAGTCGTCCCAAGTTGCGAAGTCTTTTTGAAGTTCCTCAAGTTGTGGGAAAGCTGTCACCTGTCTATTTTGAAGGTCTTTACCTTTGGCAATTCTTTCTTCAAGTTCTTTTTTAAAGGTGTCTTTCGGTTTTCTTAAAACTGTCAATTCTGGTATTATAGGTTGCTTTTTTTTAGTCATAAATTTGTCTGTCTTTTATTGTTTGCATGTCACACAAGCATTGCAGCTAACTACGTTATGGGAACGGTTTCCTTAATATAACCGCCCATGCTTTTATTTTGCTTTCTTCCAAACCCCCTCAATGCATCACCATCAATTTTTTCAAGCGGCTGTTTTGCCCATAGGTAACAGTGCGACAGAAATAAATTCCGTTGGCAAGGCCTTTCAGATCAACATCCGTTTTGTTTTCTTTTAACTCAACCGTTTTTACCAGGCTTCCTTCGGGATTCAGGATCTGAAAAGAGGAATTTGTTTTTACCGAAGAAGAAATTTCAATGCTTAATTTATCCGAAACCGGGTTCGGGAAGAAATTCACATCCACAATGTTTTCATCCTGAGAAATTTCATTCACCCCATCCACCGAAATATCTTTCATCATTTTGTGGTTGGAATTTACCACCTGCCGCAATTTTGCATTCGAATTATAATACGAAACAAAAGCCACAATGTCGATATAGTTTTCTTTCCATCCGGCAGGAACAGAAATGTTGCTGAACGTGTAGGAATATTTTGTTCCAACCACCGGTGACGATGGAATGATGCCTGAAATTCCCCACGCACCGCCCGGAACTTTTCGCACCACGCGGTGATGAACGTAACCCACAATCGAATCGCCTTTGCCGTAAAACGGGTGGCCAACGGTGGTATTGAAATAACTTTTCTGGTCGTAACCGTGTCCGTAACCAACCACGCTGTCTTCCACGAGGTAAATATTAATGCGAAGATCTCCGCTCCTGGGGACAAAATTAAATGTGGAATTTACCGTGCAGTTCAAGGTTCGTGTGACTGCATTATAATTATTGGTGATGCCAACACTTGCATAAGCAGTATCACCAACATGAGCTGCGATCACGCTGTCCCATTTCTGACGGGAGAGAGCAATATAGGGTGGTGTGGTATAAACCGGGATCGGAATGTCACCCCGGTCAATGCAACCACCCGGGGCGAATGTGGTGAATGCGCTTGCGATGGTAACACTTTCGGGTACGGTCATCGAATCGGTACCAAAACCGGCATGATGCGTAACCCAAATTACCTGCGGACGCTGCCCAACGATCCCGTATGCGAT
>JBIOHI010000040.1:0-12196 GCA_044448845.1 Bacteroidia bacterium | reverse complement strand
CCCGAATTTTATTCCTGATGACGTTGTGATCAACGGAAAGACAATGGCGTAAACTTCGACAGCGCGCAACCGGCGAATCAGGTCTGCCCCTGCGACAATATTTCCCCACTGGTCGCTTCCACCCATCTGCAGCTTCACTCCGTTATGATGATACAAATGATAAAAATCAAAACCCTGAACCAACTGGTAGGAAAATTCGGTGAACGACATTCCCGTTTCCAATCGTGATCTCACCGAATCTTTTGCCAGCATATAATTTACCGAAATGTGTTTTCCTACATCGCGAATGAAATCAAGAAACTTAAAGTCTTTGAACCAATCGTAATTGTTCACTATCTCCGCAGCGTTCTTTCCTGTTTTGAAATCAAGGAATTTTTCCAATTGTTTTTTCTGGCAATCGAGATTGTGCTGCAAAGTTTTTTCATCGAGCAAATTTCGCTCAGCCGATTTTCCTGACGGATCACCAACCATTCCGGTAGCTCCGCCAACCAAAGCGATCGGCTTATGCCCGGCTTTCTGAAAATGAAGGAGTGTCATGATCTGTACCAGGTTTCCAACACCGAGCGAATCGGAGGTTGGATCGAAGCCGATGTAACCGGAAACCATTCCTTTGCTCAGCAAGTCTTCCGTGCCCGGCATGATGTCGTGAATCATGCCTCTCCATTTCAGTTCGTCAACAAAATTCATGATTTTTTTTTGCGAAAGTTAAGATAAAAACGAAAAAGTTTATATTGATTTTTGAATGTTGAAAACAGATTTTTTTCCGGTATAAATTACAACATCCAAAAAGTTTCCTGCGCCATTTTTCTTGCCGTCAAATAATTTTGCTTATTGAGCGGAACTTCAACTCCTTTTTCCTTGAAAAAATCGAGCAACAATTCGGTGCTTAAGTTTCCTACTAATTCTCTTCCCGACATCGGGCATCCGCCCATTCCAAGCATTACGGAGTCAAAGCGTGTGCAACCGTGTTTGTATGCCGCTTCAATTTTTTGATGATAGGAATCGGGTGAAGTGTGCAAATGGAAGCCGAATTCGATATGTTTAAAAGCATGAACCACATTTTCGAAAACGGCACCGATGCTTTCTTCATCACCCACACCAACTGTGTCGGCCATGCTGATGATCTTGATGCCAAGCCCGTTCAATTCTTCCACCGCTTCCAGGATAAGTTCCGTTGAACTGTCGTCCCCGTAAGGATTTCCGAATGCCATGGAAAGATAGACCACGAGTTCTTTATTCTTTCTGGAACAAAGATCGGTCAAAAATCGAATGGTTTTAAACGCTTCCTCGCGGGAAGATTTGATGTTTAATTTTAAAAAGGTTGGCGATACTGAATAAGGGAAACCGAGATAAGTTATTTCTTCAAAATGACAGGCATCTTCGGCACCTCTTTTATTTCCAATGATCGCCAATAATTTGCTTTTGGTTCCTGAAAGATCAAGCCCGGAAAGTACTTCCGTGGTATCGCGCAATTGCGGAATTGCTTTTGGAGAAACAAAACTTCCAAAATCGATCGTATCAAATCCAACCTGGAGCAACGCATTGATATAGGCTACTTTTTTATCGGTTGTAATAAATTCAGGCAATCCCTGCATCGCGTCACGCGGACATTCAATAATTTTTATACTCATCCTATTCCTGCTAAAAATCACGCAAATTTACTTTTTTTATTCTTACCTTTGGCTCCCATTTCAAAAAAATTGAAAATAAAATAATGGAAAATACGAATCCTTCCTCTCTCAACCATACTGAAAACAGTGATGAGTTGAAACCTATTGCCACTCCCGAAGCGGCAGCAGAAATTACGTTAACCGAAACTGAAACGGCACCTGAAACTCCGAAGGACAGAGATGAATCAAACGCATCTGAAGTTAACCAACCGGAAAATTCTTTACCTGCCGAATCAAAAGATGCTGGTGAAATCACGGTCAAAATTCATGAATTGATTGAAGTTGCTGATGCCGGAATAGATGACTTGCCTGCGGTTGAAATCGTGACACAGGAAGTAATAGCCGATCTGTCCGAAATGAGCGAGGAAGAAAAAGAACTTGAAGAAGTGGAAGAGGCACCCGATTATTCCACCTTTGGTAAAAAGCAATTACTGAACCTGGCACTTACCGCTGTTCGCGAAAAATCGGTTGGCGAAGCCACGAGGATCATCAAGGCAATTAAACCGCTTTTTGAAAATATCCTTGAGGAAGAATTCCAACAAGCAATGCAAAAATTCGTGGAAGATGGGGGAACCAAAGACGACTTTGAATACAAATGGGATGATTCCCGTTCACAATTCAACGATGCCGTTAAAGAATTGAAGCAGCGGAAAACAGAGGAACGATCGAACCAGGAAGCCGAAAAATCGGAGAACCTGAAAAAGAAACAGGCGATCCTTGATAAAATAAAAGAACTCACCGAAACGGAAGAAACGAAAGACAGCCTGAAGAAATTAAAGGAACTTCAGAACGAATGGAAGAACATCCGCAATGTACCGAAAGAACAAACGGAACAGTTGTGGGAGAATTATCATTTGCTGATCCATAAATTTTATGACCGCCTTGGTATTTTCAATGAATTGAAAGACCTCGACCGGAAGAAGAACCTGGATCATAAGATCGAACTGACCAAAAAAGTTACCGAGCTGGCATTGGAACCGAACATCAAGCGGGCACTTATCATGCTCAAAAAATACCAGGAAGAATGGAGGGTGATCGGGCCTGTGCCTGTTGAATCGAACGAAGAGATCTGGAACCGTTTTAAATCGGAGTGCGATAAGATCTATGAAATGATCAAAGTCTTCCAGGCTGAGGCGGAGAAAAAAAGGGAAGAAAACCTGGCGGCTAAAAAAGAATTGCTGGCGAAAGCATCTGAACTTTCAGCATTCACTTCTGCCAAGATCAAGGAATGGATGGAGAAGACCACTGCAGCCACCCAGCTGATGGAAGACTGGAAAAAGATCGGGATGGTTCCAATGAAATACCGTGAGACTTTGTGGAATGAATTTAAAACTTTCCGTAATGCTTTTTTTAATAACAAAAACCAGTTTTTTAAAGTGCTCCATGCCGAGAGGGATAAGAACCTCAAAGAAAAAACAGCGTTGTGTGAAAAGGCGGAAACCATTGCCAACAATGTGGTTGACTTCAACAGGCAGACAGATGAAATAAAAAGATTGCAGAACGACTGGAAAAAGACCGGACCGGTTCACGAAAAGATTTCGGATGCCATCTGGAAAAGATTCCGGGGTGCGTGCGACCTGTTCTTCGAGAAAAAAGCATCACATTATTCTTCTCAATTGGATGAGCAGAAAAAGAACCTCGAGATCAAGAACGGGATCATTCAAAAACTGGAATCGGTTCTGGAAAAAGAAGACGGGCCCGAGATCATCAATGAACTCAAAGCGATCCAGGAAGAATGGAATAACGCGGGCTTCGTTCCCATCAATGCCAAAGAAGCACTGCAGAAAAAATACAATACTGTAAGTGATAAAGTTTTTCAGAAATTCAAACAGGCAAATGAAGAACTGAAAGCAATGAAAGAAAAAAATCATTTCGAATCGTTACTTAATTCTTCCAACGGATTTCAAAAGATAAAGCAGGAGGAAAAATTCATACAGGATAAGATCCGCGGTTTGCGCAACGATCTTGAAACCTGGGAAAATAACCTGGGATTTTTTGTTCGGGTAAAGGATGATAATCCGATGGTAGGGCAGATCAAGGAAAAGATCAATCATGCAAAAAACCAGTTATCGCAGTTCGAACTGAAACTGAAAAGTGTCCGGTCATTTCTTAAAAAAGAACAGCCCAAAGCGTAAATGATCAACCGTCATTTTTGCCGGAATTTTATTTCACATTATTTTGTTGCTACACCAGTTGATGTGTTGCACTCTCCCTTTATTTTTGGCTTGTACAATAGTTGTATCAGGCCTAAAAAATCCAATGAAGATTTTGTTCAGATAGAAAAAATCAGAAAAAAACTCAAGGCTGATCATCGTGTTATTACACAGCAGGATCTTGGAGCCGGGAAATTTCCTCTTAAAAAAAATACGGTAAGTTTTTTTGCGAAGCACCATGCAAAGCCTGCGCGGATCGCTCAGATCATTTACCGGTTGATGGATCATTACCGTTGCCGGGATATCGTTGAACTCGGTACCTCGCTTGGCATCAGTGCCTGTTACGAAGCATCTGCGATGAAAAAAAATTTCAAACCTCAGGAAATCAATTTTACGACCATCGAAGGTGCGGAAGAACTTGAAGCCATCGCCTCAGAAAATTTCAGGCTGCTTCAACTGGAAGAATATATTTCACAACGAAACGGAAATTTCGATACCGAGTTACCGGAAGTTTTAAAAAATTATTCAAAGGTTGACATGGCGTTTATTGATGGCAATCACCGGTATGAACCTACCTTGAATTATTTCAATCAATTTCTTTCCAAAATTCACAACGACAGCATGCTCCTGTTTGATGATATTTACTGGAGTCCTGGAATGACCAAAGCGTGGGAAGAAATAAAACTAAATCCGCAGGTAACAGTTACTGTTGATCTTTTTTTTCTCGGGCTTGTTTTTTTTAGAAAGGAACAGGCGAAAGAAAATTTCCGGTTGCGGGTTTTTTAATACCAATTCTTAATTCAAAATAGTCCTCCCGCAATTCTGCGGGATGAATTTTAGCATGGTTAATACCGCAAGACAATATGTTTAGTCTCCCGCTTTTTGGCGGGATTGGACTATTACATATTGCGTAGCGGTATAATTTATCCGGAGACGATTTTTCATTCTATTTTTTATCTGAAAAGCGTATTAAAAAAGTTTAATAAAAATTTAAGCGAAGTTTATAAATGGTGCCTCTCAGCGCCAATGGCTGCAGTGCATCCGGAGGATTAACTGAAAATTGTTCTTGCCTGATAGGATTCGTTTCAAGTCATAAGAATTCAATTCTGAATCAGTTAGGTTTGTGTAAGTAATTTAGAATTCAATAGCACACATGAATTTTATTTTCATCACACCAACTAACTACTACTTTTATGAAAAATTATTTTATGGTACTGCTGCTGGCAGGTACATGCTTCAGTTCATGCAAAATGATCGAAGCCGGTTATGAAGGAATTTTAGTAGAACAATACGGTTCGAAAAAAGGAGTTCAGAAAGATGTGACCCTGGTCACAGGTCGGGTATTTTACAATCCGTTCACACAGGACGTGATCGAGTATCCCATGTTTGTTCAAACGATCGATTACGAGCCATTCACGGTTAATGCAAAGGACGGCTCAGTCTTTATCGTGGATCCTACCATTTCGTTTCTCGTGATCTCGGGGAAGTCGCCTTATATTTTTGTGAAGTACCGTCAAAACTTACCGGAAATAACACGAACCACACTGCTCAATTATGTGATGGATGCGTTCCGGATCCAGATGAACAAATACACGACCGATGAGTTGATCAGCAATCGTCAAAAATTCGAAGATGACGTTCAAAACACGTTGGATGAATCGATGCGTAAAGAGGGATTTAAACTGGAGCAAATGACCAGCGGACTCAAATATCCTGAAACGATCGTGCATGCCATTGACTTGAAGAATAAAGCCGTGCAGCAAGCGATGCAGGTTGAGAATGAATTGAAGATAGCCGAGGCGGAAGCAAAGATCCAACTCATTCAGGCAGAAGCTTTATCGAAAGCAAATGAACTACGGCAAAAAAGTTTGACCCCGCTTTTGATCCAGCAACAATTCATCGAAAAGTGGGACGGTAAAACCCCGTTATATGGCGGAACTCCATTATTGTTTCAGAATGTTCCGGAAGCGAAGTAATTTTCATTCGCAAAAAAATGTAATCCAAACACGTACTCAAATTAACAATTGAACAATTTATCAGGCGGTGATTCAAATCAAAAACCGGGATGTTTTCAAACAGGTTGAAAGGTTTACTTTAAAAGGATTCAAGGCTGTTCAGCCAGTTCCTTCAGTTTCGCGTTCATCTGGTGAAAACCATTGACGGTATTAATGTCGAGCATTTTGTTGAAAAACGGGATTAAAATGCCGTTGAACTTTTCACTTTGAATAAAAGTCGTGGTGCCGTTTCCATTGTCGATCAGTTCAAATTTGTGCTCACCGTCAAACAATCCCGGAAAAAGCAAATGGCCGATCCAGCGAAATTCCTTGTTGGTTTCAAAAACAAGAACTTTCGGTTTAAAGGTCATTCCGCTTGCACCAGGTGGTTCCATCCGGGCGACAATAATATTTCCAACAACAGCATTTCCTTTAATGGATTTGATAAATGGATTCCATTCCGGGTACTTATCAAAATCAGTAAGAATTTTCCATATCTTATCAGGTGAAGCATTGATCAGTATCTCAGACTTTAATTCTTTTGCCATGCTTATTTATTTTTAGGTAACCGTTTTCAAAATTAATTTTATTAAGATCATAATTCAATGAATATCATTTTATCTTCGCAAGATGCAATTGAAAAATAAAATAGCAGTAGTTACAGGGGTCAGCCAGGGAATCGGTTATCATTCGGTCAGGGCATTGTTGCGAAAAGGAGCCATCGTTTACGGGTTGGGAAGGAATAAGAACAATATCCGGGGAAAAAATTATCATTTCATAAAATGCGATGTTAGAGTTTTCATGGAAGTGGAGAAATCATTCAAAAGAATTTTCAAAGAGACGAAAAACAAGATTCATGTTTTATTAAATAATGCCGGGCTTGGATATTTCGGTAACCTCGAAGATATTTCAATTCAGCATTGGCACGAAATGTTTGAAACCAATGTGAATGGAATTTTTCATTGTTGCAAGATGGTGTTACCCGTTATGAAAAAAAATCAGGAAGGGCATATCATCAATATCGCTTCTACTGCTGCCCTGGAAGGATATCCGCAAGTATCGGCCTATTGCAGTTCAAAATGGGCGGTTCGGGGTTTGAGTGAATCGTTGTATAAAGAAGTAAGAGATGAGAAAATAAAAGTGACTTGCATTTATCCGGCTTCAACCAAAACAGGTTTCTTCAAGAATAATCCGAATATAAAGCCACATGATTACATGCTGATGCCAGAAGATGTTGCGAAAAATATTTTGCAGGTCATCGAAATGCCTGAAAATTTTCACACGATAAATATAGAAATAAGACCTTTACAGCCGAAAGGACCGAAGAAATAGTCACTTTTTTTGCTGAAATAAAAGAACTATAAAGGATTCGAAAAGTAATTAATTTGTAGCAAAACCGCAATTCGGTTACGTTAATTTATACTTATATAAGTTAATTAATATGCATTAATTGCCATTTAAATATAAAAACAACAGCCCACCCCATTTATACATTTGTTGGTATAATTTTACTTCTGACGCTTAGAAATTAAAAGTATTTTTGAATGTATTTATAGTTTTATAACTCATGCAGAATTCAATTAAAGTTTTCACCTTTTCGGTACCATATCTACCGGGAAATTCAAAAGAAATTTTGGGAAATGGGTCTCTTTCGGATCTTTTTATTGGGGTAAGCCAAAGTGAGTTTTGCATGACATATCCCCTGGAATCCCATGTTACAAATTTAAATAAGAATTATCCTAAGTTCTTTCAAGCTGATACTACTCTTACCGAAGCGTCTTCATTGATTTATTTTAAGGAGTAAATATAAAGCCAGTAATGAAGTTCGGATATATCATATCAACAATTCTATTTTTGGCAATGAGCAGCGAATCTTTTTCGCAGAGCTGTTCTAATTATATTGTTACCAGGGATACCGGTGTTACTTATACTTCCATAGCTGGTTCGAGCCCTTCCCTGTTCACCTGGAGAAATACTGCTTCGAATCAAAATGATGATAACCGCAGCTACCAGGCACCCATCGGGTTTGATTTCTGGTATTTAGGTGTCCGCTATTCTCAATTCAGTGCCGACTTGAATGGATTCATTGATTTTTCTTCTTCAACCTCGGATGGGAATTCCGCGATCATGAGTTCTCCTTATGCCTACGCCGGTAATTACATGAATGTATTTTCAACGGCCAATGCTTCTATGCTGGTTTTAGCACCAATGTATGATGATATTTGGACTGCAGGTGGCGGAGCAACTCCAATAGCCAATAGTTTAATTTATAAAACAACAGGTTCTGCACCAAACCGGATTTTGACCGTTGAATGGATAAATTTTGATAAATTCGGTTCATCAAGTGGTACCATCAATTTTCAAATAAAATTGCATGAGACCACCGGCATCGTAGAGTTTATTTACGGGACAATAACACCTGGTACGGCAGCTTACGTTTATTGTTGCGGGATAAATGGAAACTGGACATCCGGTGCGCCAACAACTGCACAATTATTAACTCAGCAAACGGCAAATACAACTTCATTCAGCAATACACCGCAAAACAGTTTATCGGCAACACCAACCAACCGTTCAAGATTGACGTTCACTGCACCGGTTCCTTCCGCAGCACCCACTTCCTTGACTTTTTCTTCGGTTTCAAAAACAGGAATGACTTTGAACTGGAACGATAATGCCAGCAATGAAGACGGGTATGTGATATACTACTCTACCGATAATATCAACTTTAGCTTTATTGCTCAATTCACTGCTAATTCTACAAATGGCATAGTGAGTAATTTAAATCCCGGCACAACTTATTACTGGCAGGTTTATGCGGTTACAGAAGGAAATCTCAGTTCGGCATTGACCGGAACACAAGCCACATCAGCAGCGGGCACCATTACCTCCATTGCCACGGGGAACTGGAATTCCACGACTTCCTGGAATTGTGCATGTGTTCCCACTTCTGGTGACATGGTAACCATTGCCAACGGTCATACCATCACATTAAACGCAAACGGTGCTTGTAATTCTTTGACTATTGGGCAGGGAATCAGCGGACAACTGATCATAGGCAACAACGGAACCCCCAGAAGTCTAACAGTAGGTGGAGATATTAATTTGAGTTCCGGAGCAATACTGATAACGGGCGCCACCTCATCAACTCATACCATGTCTGTGAGCGGTAATATCATAAATAATGGAACATTAAACCTCGCACCCACTGTAACGAGGATTTGTAATATCACTTTTAATAAAAACGGAAATCAGACAGTTTCCGGTGGAGGATCAACAACGACCTTTAATAATATCATTCTTAACATGGGATATTCTAATTCTAATATTTTAGAGATCACATCTTCAAATTTCAGTGCCGCTAGTAATTTTTTGACACTGACAAACGGAACTTTTAAATTATCAACCGGTTCAAATGTGACTGCTTTTACCTCAGCGACAACAATTTCCTCAACATGCGGATTATGGTTGAATAATTCGGGAGCTGTTCTGAGTACTACCGGAGGAACGATAACTTTTTTAGGGTTGGTAAGAGCTACTTCGGGTGTAATTAATATTGGGAACGCTTCCGATCAAAACCTTACTTCCAACGGAGGAACAATTATCATTGATGGAGGAACAATTAATATAGCAGGGCGATTTGATAATGCAGGTTTGGCGGCACTGACTAATTTTACCATGTCATCAGGGCTGATCACGCTGGCAACTGCTGGATCAACAAGCGCAACTAATGCACCGTTTAACATTACAGAAACGGGTTCAACCTTTAACCTTTCAGGAGGAACGATCATCATTCGAAGATCCGGGACCGGCAATTTAGGTTTTATAAACACAGGTGGAACTTTCGGAACTATATCTGGAGGTACTTTACAGATTGGAGATGCATCTTCTCCAGTTGCTCAAACAATTGGAATCAATTCAACTTTCGCAGTTCCTTACCTGGTTGTGAGCAATGGAGTGGCCGTAACTGCCCAGTTGATTTCAAATTCAATAACAGTAAGTAAAAACGTAACCATAAATTCAGGAACATTAAACGCTAATTCTCTTAATTTAAACATCGGAGGCAACTGGGTTAACAACGGAACTTTTACTTCCGGAACCGGAACAATAACGTTTACCGGATCCACGGCACAATTGATCAGCGGTTCGGGTTCGAACGCTTTTAATAATCTAACAATAAATAATTCAACCGGGAGCACGGTTACGCTTGGGACGCCTGTAACGGTGAATGGAGCACTTACACTAACTGGCGGCAAACTTTCAGTCGGGGCAAACACACTGACTTTGAATGGAAATTTTACCGGATCATCAAATAATTCTATTTCCCTGAACGGAACTTCTTCCTCTATTACAATAGGGGGTTCTGGTGCAATGGGCACTTTATATTTCGATCAGACAACACTTCAAACAACTAACCGGCTGCAAAATTTTACATTCAACCGAACCGGCCAGACCATCGTATTGGGAAATACATTGGAAGTTATCGGAACCGTGACACTTTCGAATGGTACATTGAATGCCTCAGGTTTTTTAACGCTTGTGTCCAATTCATCCGGAACTGCCCGTATCGGACAGATCTCCGGGACTGGAGCGATCAGCGGAAATGTAACAGTTCAAAGATTTATTCCAGGTGGAGTTGCGAAGAATAGGGCATACCGTTTTCTTGCCTCACCCGTTTCAGGGCAAACCATTGCCAATGCATGGCAGCAGGATATTCACATTACAGGTCCCGGAACTGGAGGAACTACTTGTCCTTCGATGACCCAACACACCAATGGATTTGACGATAACCAGTCGACCGCTTCTTCTATTTTTACTTTCAACGAGACAACCGGTGCCTGGGTCTCCATTCCTAATACAGTATCTGCAACACTCAGCTCAACAACAGGATATCGGGTTTTTGTGCGCGGTAAAAGAACCCAGGGTTGTTCATTGCTGACAATACCTTATGCTGTTCCCCAGGATGTGGTAATTAAGGCTAACGGTACTATAACAACAGGAACAGTTAATATTGGTCTTACTTACTCGCCTTCAACCGGGGCAGGATGGAATTTTGTTTCTAATCCATATCCATCAGCAATTGACTGGAATAACGCTTCATGGGTTTCTGCAAGAAGTGCAAGTATAACACCTACCATTTACATTTGGAATCCGGCTTCTGGAACTTTAGGTCAATATGCGAGCTGGAATCCGGTAGGGGGATCCGTGAATGGTGGATCCAATGTTATTCAATCTGGACAAGCGTTTTTTGTGAAAACAACTGCTGCAGCAACTTTAACTTTTAATGAAACATATAAAAGCACAGACCAGGCTACCCAATTATTCGGCAAGACGGGTTCGTCACAAAACGTGAAGATACAATTGAAAGACACTGTGGTGCTCGATGAAACTGTTGTTTTTACTTATGCAGGTTTGACTCATAATTTTGATAACCTAGACGGGGAAAAGATGAGTTTCGGCAATGGTTCTATTGGAAGTTATACTTCATCAAGCACTAAGTTATTAACTTTTAATGGTATAGAACCTTATACAAAATCGATTATTGATACGATTTACCTAAAAGCAGGCTTAATATCCAATCATTCGTATCATTTGAATTTTATCGGCACATCATCATTTCGGGGAACTCCGGTGGAAGTTTATCTTTATGATAAATTCCTGGCAACCTTGACCAATATGATGTTGAATCCGGATTATTCATTTAAGACTAATTCCTCAACGACTTCATACGCGAGTGATCGTTTTGCTCTGGTATTTGCCACTCCCTCAGCTTTACCAGTTGTATTGTCCGAATTCCTCGCAGAAAAATCAGATCAGAAGTCAGCCCTGATAAAATGGAGTACTTCTTCCGAAATAAATAATTCGCACTTTGTGGTAGAACGAAGTTTTAATAATATTGATTTTGATGAAATTGCTTTAGTGAAAGGCAGTGGTCAAAGTTCCGAATGGAAAGAATACTTTGTTATAGATGATCAACCTGACTTGAATGGATTTAATTATTACAGGTTGAAGCAAGTTGACTTCGAAGGGAATTATAAATATTCAACCACCTCGATAGTGACATTCAAAAAAGGAGACCTCAATCCAGACTTGATTTCGGTGTATCCTAATCCGGTTACGGATAATATTATTCGAATTGAAAAGCGTGGTCAGGATCTGAATGGGATATCGGTTAATGTATATGATATAAGCGGGCAAAGTATGATCAAAGATATCATCCCTAAAAACAATGGCTCGATTTATTCGTTCCCGGTCGATCAACTCGAACCTGGTGTATACATTATAGAAGTTTCTGATAATAAAACACTTGAGCTTCTAAAACGAATTAAGGTTCTGGTCCAATAATAATTCTAACCTACTAATTATCAAAATGATACTT
>JBIOHI010000039.1:0-12324 GCA_044448845.1 Bacteroidia bacterium | reverse complement strand
TACAAATTACAATTATGAATCAATAGTTTTTTCATTTAAAAACAATGGCAATCAAAAATATAAATTAAATCTTATTGATAGCACTGGTATGGCTTCCGCATGGTTCGCTAATTACAATACATTTTGGGTAACAGATAGTCTTACTGGTGGTCAAGTTAGTCTTTTGAAATTTGATCAATTATATCAAATTGTATCAGGTACATTTTATTTTGATGGTGTAAAAAACAAACCTCCCTATGATACTATTCATATAACAGAAGGGCGATTTGATTATAAATATAAGCAATAAAAATTGCTATTATAAATGTGCGTTTTGTTCAATAAATTCAACTGGTTATTCAATTCTCTTGGTCAGCTTGTTTTAGCAACCATGCAAACCGAAAACATAAATATCGAAAATCTTCCTGCAGGAATTTACCGGCTCCTGTTTTCGGATGAAAAGAATGTCGTTGGAAGTGCAAAGTTGATGAAGAACTAAATCCGGTTTCTATATCAACCTTTTCCCTTAATTTCGCCCTGTTCACTTTTGATATAAACGACATGAAAAAGAAATTCATCATTGCTTCAATACTTGTTTTCATCATCAGCTCTTGCAGTAAGTCGGGAGAGAAGCAACAAACCGGATTCAAGGTGAGCGGAAAGGTTTCTAACAATCACGACAAAGTCTTGTATTTACAGGAACTCACACCGTCCGGTTTGAGAAACCTGGATTCTTCGGTGGTGAATACTGATGGCGAATTTTCGTTTCACGGAAAAATCACGGAATCGATCTTTTGCATCTTAACGTTTCCCAGAAATGCCACCATTTTTTTGCTTGATACCAATTCCGATATCCGTTTGACCATTGATGCCGAGAAGCCCGAGGAATATACCGTAGTTGGCTCTCCCGAAACCACCAAGCTCAAAAAGTTGCTCGACATGAACAGTAAATTCATGGTTCTTGTTCAGGAAATACAAAAGAAATACACCAGTCTTTCTCCAAATGCCTTGTACTATGCCGATGGGCAACTCAAGATCAGGAACGAATATGATTCGCTGATGAACGCGCGCAAAGTTGAGTTGCAGAAATACACGCTCGCCACGGAACCTTCGGTGGTTGCTTATTTTGCTCCCAACTTCCTGATGCCCGAATCAGATTTTGGTTTTTTGGAAAAAGTGGATCAGAAATTCTATGCTCCGAATTTTTCCTCCAAGTACGCACACGATCTTCACGCTCGCGTGGAAGAACTTCGTAAGACCGCGGTAGGACAGATCGCTCCGGACATCGTGCTTCCCGATCCGTTTGGAAAGGCCATTGCACTTTCATCGCTTCGGGGAAAATTTGTGCTCGTTGATTTCTGGGCTTCATGGTGCAAACCCTGCCGTGAAGAAAATCCGAACTTAGTGAAAGCATTCACCAAATATAGGAATAAGGGATTCGAGATATTTTCTGTTTCACTTGATGAAAACCGCGATGCCTGGCAAAAAGCCATCAATGACGACCGGCTTTTGTGGACACACGTTTCCGATCTTAGCAAATGGAATTCAGCGGTGGTCGGAATGTATAAGATCGAATCCATTCCTTCGAATGTTTTGATTGACCGGGATGGAAAAATACTCGCGAAAAACCTGAGGGGAGAAGAACTGGAAAAGAAACTGGGAGAAGTGTTTTCAAGATAGTACATAATATTAACTTAACAATTAATTAATATTGCCGTTAAACGGCACGGGTACTATTGAAGAAAACTTAACAAATGGAAAAGCCCGCTAAAATACTGGTGGTGGATGACGAGAATGACATTCTCGAGTTCATGGATTACAACCTCAAAAAAGAAGGTTATGAAGTTTTTCTTGCCCACAACGGACAAGAAGCCCTCGATATCGGGAGGAAAATCAAACCCGACCTGGTGCTGCTCGATGTGATGATGCCGGTGATGGATGGGATTGAAGCCTGCAGGCAAATGAAGGCGGATAAAAGTTTCTCCAATACCTTCATTGTTTTTCTCACCGCACGCTCGGAAGAATATTCCGAATTATCGGGATTTAATGCCGGTGCGGATGATTATATCTCAAAGCCCATCAAACCGCGGGTTTTGCTTAGCCGCCTGACTGCCATCCTGCGCAGAAAGAACAAAGAAGCCGTGGATGAAAAACTCACCGTTGGTGACCTCATGATCGACCGGGAAACTTTTTTGGTGTACCGGGGAAAAGAAAAAATTCAGCTGGCAAGAAAAGAATTTGAATTACTTCATCTTCTTGCCACCAAACCGGGAAAAGTATTTACCCGTGAAAATATTTTGCAAAAAGTTTGGGGCGAAGACGTACTGGTTGTTGATCGTACCATTGATGTTCACATCCGAAAAATAAGGGAAAAGATCGGGGAGGACTATATCGTAACGGTGAAAGGAGTGGGATACAAATTCGAAATATGATAAGAAATCCCAAACCGGTTTATATTGCTCTCTTTGTTTCAGCCATCTTATCGGTATTAACGGGAACTACGGTCTTTTTGCTTGGAAACAATGATCAATGGACGGCCTTCATTTCATTGGTGATCACTTTTATCGCTTCTTTTGTTTTGATTTTTTATACCCTTGAATTTTTCATTTATAAAAAGATCAAACTTATTTATAAGACCATTCACAGTTTAAAAACTCAAAAGTATAATGCCCAACTTAGCAACTACCGCTGGGACCAGGACCCGATCTCCAATATCAATAAAGATGTGATCAAATGGGCAACGGATCAAAAAGAGGCATTGGATGAATTGAAACAACAAGCAGAATATCGCAAAGAATTTCTTGGCAACGTTTCGCACGAATTGAAAACTCCGATCTTCAACATCCAGGGATATATTCATACACTGCTTGATGGTGCCATCAACGATCCCGATGTGAACATCCGTTTTCTAAAGAAGGCCGCTAAAAGTGCCGATCGCCTGAGTGATCTTGTTGCCGACCTTTTAGCGATTTCCCAGATCGAATCCGGAGAACTGAAACTGGAGATGGAAAAATTCGACATCAACATCCTGGTGAAAGATGTGTATGAACAATTTGAAGTTCGTGCAAAAGAACGGGGCATTACGCTGATGATAAAAGAAGGATGCAACAAACCATTCTATGTATTTGCCGATAAATACAGGATACGCCAGGTGTTGGTCAACCTCATCAGCAATTCGATAAAATACGGGAACGATATGGGAACCACTACTGCCGGTTATTATATCATGGATGAAAATATTTTGGTTGAGATCGCAGACAACGGGGAAGGAATTCCACAGGAACACCTGCCGAGAATATTCGAACGTTTTTACCGCGTGGATAAAAGTCGCTCACGCGAATCCGGACCGGGTGGAACCGGGCTTGGATTGGCCATCGTAAAACATCTGATCGAAGCTCACGGGCAGGTTGTCAATGTAAGAAGCGCAGAAGATGGCGAAGGAACAACTTTCGGATTCACGCTTAAAAAAGCCAATGCCTTATAAGATTAATTGGTTGAAAAATCGGGATGATTTCAAAGGTGATTCATGATTTTTTTAATCTTTGAAATCGTTCTGGCTTCGGATCAAAAATCAGTTAATTCCTTCTTCCGGAAAAAATTCCTACAGAATAAAGCAATAAGGCAATTGATGTTAAAGCAGCGAGGATATATGTTGATGCAGCCCAATTCAATGCACTGCGTGCCATTGAAGATTCATCAGGTTGCAAAATATTTCTGTTGTTAAGCCATGCCATTGCCCGATTACTTGCATCAAATTCTACCGGCAATGTAATAATTGAAAACAAAGTTATGGCTGCCAGCATTATTATTCCAATAAGTAATAACTGGGGAAAAATTTTAACGGTTACTATTCCTAAAAACAAAACCCACGAAACCCAACGGGATGAAATGCTTACTATTGGAATAATGGTTGAGCGAAAATTCAGCCACTTGTATGCATCCGCATGCTGAACTGCGTGTCCGCACTCGTGGGCGGCAATTGCCGAAGCAATAACACTTTTTCCGTAATACACATCGTGACTAAGATTTACTGTCTTGTCAAAAGGATTGTAATGATCTGTTAAACCGCCATCCGTGGTGGTAACTTTCACATCGAATATCCCGTTGTCGTGTAACATTTTTTCAGCTATTTCAGCCCCCGACATGTTATGATACAAATTAATTTCCGAAAGTTTCTTCACTTTCGATTTAAATATGGAATCTAAAATTACACTTAGAATAAGTGAAACAAAAACTATAACAGTCATATCAGGTAAATTTATGTTGCCTGCTCAAATTATATTCCATTAAAAAAGATACCGGACAATAATGACAATCACTGCCACAATGAACAGGAGGATCGAGATCCGGTTCATCCCATGCATCATTTTCAGGTAAACGGATGTCGGTTCGTCAGCACCGCGCTTCCTCCAGAACCGGATGTAAAAAAGAAATTTTTGAAACAAGAGATTCATGATCCGAAATTACCTTTATTTTCAATAATGATCAACAGCGCAGAAGATAAAAAGTTTTAATTCATCAAATCAATGAAATCCCTGCAAAAACCTTTTA
The DNA here is from genome assembly GCA_044448845.1 of Bacteroidia bacterium. Lineage (GTDB taxonomy): Bacteria > Bacteroidota > Bacteroidia > UKL13-3 > UKL13-3 > CAIUEQ01. Next base: position 7,794 of record JBIOHI010000039.1, on the reverse strand, counting down.
TTTCATCACGCACCTTCCTGAACTCATTTAAAATATCTTCTTCGCTGCCTTTGACTTTGGCGGGATCGGGGAAGTTGTGATGCAGTTTTTTTGTTTTAGGATTAGACGAGATAAAAACCGGGCAAAGTTCATTGGCATTATCACAAACGGTGATCACAAAATCGAAGTCGATGTTTTTATATTCGCTCACATTGTTCGAAGTGTGATGTGAAATGTCGATCCCATCTTCCTTCATTACCTTTATTGTTTTGGGATTCACACCATGAGTTTCGATTCCAGCACTTAAAACTTCTGCTTTGTTTCCGGCAAAATGCTGCAAGTAACCTTGTGCCATCTGGCTCCTGCAACTGTTCCCCGTGCATAAAACTAAAATTCTTTTCATCTTTAAATTAATTCAATTAATAAATCTTTTTTCATCACTTTACCCTTATCCCTAACCACTAAACCCTTGAATAATATTTTTTCCTAAACCAAAACGCCACATTCACCAACGCGATCAAAGCCGGCACTTCCACTAACGGCCCAATGACTCCGGCAAATGCTTCCCCGCTGTTGATCCCGAAAACACCTATGGAAACTGCGATCGCCAGTTCGAAATTGTTTCCGGTCGCGGTAAATGCAATGGAAGTATTTTTGGAATAATCAGCTCCGAGTTTTTTACCGATAAGAAAACTTGCCACAAACATTATTGCAAAATAAATTACCAATGGAATCGCGATTCGAATGACATCCAACGGAATGTTTACGATGAGTTCGCCTTTTAACGAGAACATCACCACAATGGTAAAAAGCAAGGCAACAAGCGTGACGGGAGAGATGACCGGAACAAATTTTTCCGTGAACCATTCTTCACCTTTTATTTTGATCAAAGAATATCGGCTGATAACCCCGGCAGCGAATGGAATTCCAAGGTAGATTCCAACACTTTTTGCGATTTGAACAATGGTGATATTTACTTCCGAACCCTGCAATCCAAAAACAGGCAGCAGAACGGTGATGAAAATAAATGCATACAAACTGAAAAATAATATTTGGAAAATGCTGTTCAACGCTACGAGTCCGGCTGCATATTCGCGGTTCCCTTCAGCGAGTTCATTCCAAACGATGACCATGGCGATGCAGCGTGCAAGCCCTATAATAATTAACCCTATCATGTAAGAAGGATGGTCGTGAAGAAAAAGGATCGCCAGGAAAAACATCAGGATCGGCCCGATGATCCAGTTGAGCAATAGCGATAACGATAAAATTTTTATGTTGCTGAAAACCTTGCGCATGTTTTCATACTTCACTTTTGCAAGGGGCGGATACATCATTAAGATCAAACCGACTGCCAGGGGAATATTTGTTGTTCCGTTTGAAAATGAGTTTATGAGATTTGATGAAGAGGGAAAGAAAAATCCAATGCAGACACCGATTGCCATGGCAAGGAATATCCATAAGGTTAAATACCTGTCAAGGAAACTTAATCGTTTCTTTTCAGCAACAGGATTGAAATCGTTCGAAATCATTTTATTTCACTTTTTATATTTAATTCTCGATACAACTCCGAGCCTGGTTCCGCCCAAAGTTTACCTGCCTACCAATACATGGGCACGGAACGGCAGGCAGGCTCGAATTGACTAACAACATTTTTCATTTAATTGAACGGGCGGACATTTCACGGTTCCGTAGCTGCAAAATACGCAGCAATCGCCTTCTTTCGGTTTCAGTCTTGTTTTGCAATTTTCACATTCGTAGAAAAAAAGACAGGCGTCAGTGGGCATTATCTCTTTTTTCCGGTGTCCGCATTCAGGACAAGTGATCATTGACTCTTTTACTAATGTCATATTTTATCTTAACAACATCCCGAACCTGGTTTACAAGAACTTTCTACTGGTTTCTCGGCATAAACAGTAATGCTGAAAATACCGGTTCCGCTTTGATTGAATTCATTGATTTGTTCAGGTGATAAATAATTTATCAGAACATCTTCAGGAATGATGATTGGTTTTTCTTTTTGAATGGTGATGTTTACAAATCCGGTTTTATGAATGATATCCAAATATTCCTCTTTTTGCAAGGCACCCGAAACACAGCCGGCATACATCTCGGCAGCGGTTTGAATGTTTGATGGAAGCGTTCCGACAAGCACTATATCTGAGATGCTGAAATGACCTCCGGGTTTTAACACGCGGAAAATTTCACAAACAGCTTGTTTTTTATCCGGCACTAAATTCAGCACGCAATTACTTACCACTACATCAGCACGGTTTGCTGCAACGGGCATTTTCTCAATATCTCCCAAACGAAATTCCACGTTGTTGAAACCAAGTTTTTCCGCATTGTATCTTGCTTTTTCTATCATTGCTTCAGTGAAGTCAATACCGATCACTTTTCCTGTTTCCCCGGTTTCATGTCTTGCCACGAAACAATCATTTCCGGCACCACTGCCAAGATCGATTACCGTGTCGCCTTTTTTGATTTTTGCAAATTGGGTCGGCAGCCCGCAGCCGAGAGCAAGATCTGCATCGGCATTGTATCCTTCCAATGTTGTATAATCTTCCGACATGATATTGTACACTTCGGTACTGCATCCACCGGCACCGCAGCAGGATGAGGCATTTGTTTCTTTGTCCTGTAAAGCGATCTCTGAATACTTCTGCTTTACCATTTCTTTGATCTGTTCTGATGTTTCCATTTTAATTTTATTTTTAGATACTTATTGTCATTCCGTTGAATTTGCAATGAATGACAGCCAAGTGACCATTCAATGACCCTGTTGTTTAACAACAACTTTTCTTTAACTCATATTTTGTAAAAATTACATTCATCAATTTGCTGAAACGATTCCATTTTTTCTCGTCAATGCAGTAGCAAATGGAATTACCTTCAATATTTCCTTTGATCAATCCCGCATTTTTCAGTTCTTTCAAATGCTGGGAAACGGTTGGCTGTGCCAGCGGTAATTCGTTCACGATATCCCCGCAAATACAACTGTCTGTTTTGAGCAGGAACTCAATGATGGCAATTCGTGCCGGATGGCCGAGAGCCTTTGCAAGCGTGGCGATCTCATTTTGCTTGTCGGTGAAATGATCGGTTTTTGTTGCCCCCATATTTGTATTTTAATATTGCAATATTACGATATAATCCGAAAATAACAAAAATGTAAGATTACACGAATATCAATCCAACAATGGAAAGGACATACACGATCAAAACAATAAAAGAGTCGAATCCGATCCCTAATATCTTTAGTTCAGATTTGATGATCAAACCCGCTAAATAGATCCCTGTCAGAAGAATTCCAACCGCAGTGAGATAGACATCGGAATTGGTACACTGAGACAAAACATTTTGACCTGAAATAACCGAGGCGAGCAGAAAGAGTACGGGCAGAAAAGCATTGCCCCCGAAAATATCGCCATACGCCAGTTCATAATCTTTTAATTTAACAGATGCTATGCCGGTAGAAAGTTCAGGAAGCGAAGTGATAACGGCAAGAATAGTGGCACCAAAGATCACCCCATCCATATTCATCCGTTGAGCAAGAACTACACTACTTTGTTCGAGCAACACACCGCAAACGAGAGTAGCGGCAGCAGTTATAAAAAGCCAGGCAAAAGAAGAAGCAGGCGTGAACCTTTCGGTTTTCACCAGGTCGATTTTACTTTCAGGAAGTTTTATATTTACCCTGTTGATCATCCATAACCCCGCTATCCAGAAAATGAAAATAAGTGTTTCGGGCAAAGAAAACCGGATCAAAATAAGTTCATTTTTCAAATGGGCTCCAATGATAGTAATGGTTAAAATGATGATGACCAGTACTGCTTCGAGCCTGGTGGCGGCAGAGGAGGCTAAGGTTGAAAGCGGATGTTTGTTTTTCCCCCGGTAAAAATCGAGTACTACCAATACCACGGTTTGAACTGCAATACCTCCTAAAATATTTCCGGTTGCCAGGCTCAGGTCATGCCGCATTGCGCCACTTATTATGATCGCAATTTCAGGAAGGTTGGTGACGATGGAAAGAATGATCATTCCTCCGAATGCATCACCGAGGTCATATTTTTCATCAATGTAATCGGTAACTTTCGACAGCTTAATGCCGCTAAGCCAAATTACGACAGAGGAAATTACGAAAATAAAAACCAGAAGTCCGGTGCCGGTTTGATCCATGAAACAATAATAATACTTTACGAAATACGAATCTTTACGAATTTACGAATGGGGGGCTTTTCTAATTAGATTTTGCCAGGATTGGTATATTGATACAAATTCGTATTTCGTACAATCAGACGAGTTCCATTTCAAACAGGTCGGCCAAATGTTTTTTGAGTTTTGATTTCACTTCTTCGATATCCATTTCCTTCCCAAGTTCTTTTTGCAAGGAAGTAACGGCTTTATCATCAATGCCGCATGGAACAATATTTTTAAAATAGGAGAGATCCGTATTCACATTGAAAGCGAAACCATGCATGGTAACCCAGCGGCTGCAACGAACTCCCATCGCACATATCTTTCGGGCTTTCTTCGCATCGGTCACATCGAGCCACACACCGGTGAAACCTTCGTATCTTTCTCCTTTCAGCCCGTATTCCGCAATCGTTAGAATGATAGCTTCTTCGAGAAACCGAAGGTATTTATGAATGTCGGTGAAGAACTGGTCAAGGTCGAGAATCGGGTAGCCAACAATTTGTCCCGGGCCGTGGTAAGTAATGTCACCACCCCGATTGATCGGGTAATAGGTTGCATTCAATTGTTTGAGTTGATCATCATCCACCAAAAGATTTTCGATGGAACCACTTTTACCAAGCGTATAAACATGCGGGTGTTCGCAAAAGATCAAATGATGTTCGATTATTTTTTTTTCACCAACAGCCAGATCGCGATTTGAGAATTTTGCATCCGTTTTTTCTTTGAACAATACTTCCTGCCTGTCCCAGGCCTCTTTGTAATCAACGTTTCCCCAATCTATGAAATGTACTTTATTCATTTTTAGTTGCCTGTTCACGGTTCACAGTTCACAGTCAACCGTGAACCGATAACCGATAACTATTTATAAATATCCTTCAACTCCACCGACTTCGATTTCTTTTTGCGCAGGCGGATGTTTAGTATTTCGACAGCGACAGAGAACGCCATACCAAAATAAACATAACCCCTGAGTTTTAAATAATCCGACACCGTTTGGTCCCAGCCCTCGATCAGAAGCAAAACGCCAATGACCACGAGGAATGCCAAAGCCAATAATTTGATGCTCGGATGTTTGTTAATGAATTTGCTGATGATGCCTGAAAAGAACAGCATGATGAACATGGAAATGATAACAGCCCCGATCATCACGCTCAGGTTTTGAGCCAGCCCTACAGCTGTTATAATGGAGTCAAACGAAAAAACGATATCGATGAGAATGACCATGAAAACCACATTCCAGAAGTGAGGAACCACATCCTTACTGATCTCGCTCGGGTCGACTTCGAGCAATTCATAGATCTCAAGCGTGCTTTTGTAGATCAAAAATAATCCGCCTGCAATTAAGATCATATCGCGCCAACTGATACCATGATCCATTATTGTAAATACCGGATCCCTGAGTTCGCGCACAATGTAAGCGATAACGGAAAGCAGGAGCACACGGATGAAAAGTGCAAGTACCAGCCCTATCCTTCTTGCCTTGTGCTGTTTTTTACGTTCGAGTTTGGAAGTTACAAGCGAAATGAAAATGATGTTGTCAATGCCGAGAACGATCTCCATTACTGTTAGCGTAATAAGCGAAAGCCAAATTTCGGGTTTATAAAAAATTTCGAACATTTCGGGAGATTAACGCGGGCAAATATAATTGTTTTGATCCACAATTCAGTGAATGTCTTTTCAATCATTTTTCCCTGCGAATGCTCCGCGTTTATAACTAATGACTGAAACTTTGCGAACTCAGCGGTTTTAATTTTACCGCAGGGAACAGGGAGAAAATCGCTGAGTTACGCAAGAATAAATTTTCACATTATTCCAATTGTTATTATTAAATAGTCTAAAGACATTTTATAATTTATCCCGCTTGTAAGCGGGAGATATACAGCAGCAGCAGATTTTTAGTTCGATGATATCGGACTATTAAATATGCGCTAGCGGTATTAAAACTGCTCATCCTTTTAAAAGGTGCAATAAATCTTTAAGAAAAAATTTACCGGGAAAACTTTTCTTTGCACCGATGAATATTCTCGAAGTTGAACGGGTGACCAAGAGGTTTGCCCATCAAACAGCACTAAGTGAAGTAAGTTTAAAGGTTCCTGCCGGCAGCATATACGGATTGCTTGGACCGAACGGAGCCGGCAAGACCACTCTCATCCGGATCATCACCCAGATAACCGGTGCCGATGAAGGCGAAATTCTTTTCAACGGAAATAAAATGCACCCCGATGATATTTACCAGATCGGCTACCTGCCCGAAGAACGTGGCCTTTACAAGAAAATGGAAGTGGGGGAGCAGTTGATCTATTTTGCACGTCTTAAAGGAATGACCCGGAACGATGCCGTGCTGAAACTGAAAGACTGGATGGAACGTTTTGAGATTAAAAGCTGGTGGAAAAAGAAAGTGGAAGAACTTTCAAAAGGTATGCAGCAAAAAATTCAATTCATTGTTACCGTGGTTCACGAGCCGAAACTCATTATTTTGGATGAACCATTTTCAGGTTTCGATCCGATCAATGCGAACCTGATAACGGATGAAATTCTTCGAATGAGAAAAAACGGAAGCAGCATTATTTTCTCCACACACCGAATGGAATCGGTGGAGCAATTGTGCGACCACATCGCCTTGCTGAATAAATCGAAAAAAGTGCTGGAGGGAAGCGTGAAGGAAACGAGAGAGAGATTCAAACAGAATATTTTTGATGTGGTATATTCTGGAAAAGAACTGCAACTGAATAACGGGTTTGAAATTATAGAAACAAAAACTCTTGACAATGAAATGAATTCTTCCGGCATCAAACTGCAGCAGGGAATTTCACCAAACAGCTTGCTGCGCGTTCTCATTGACCAGGCGGAGGTTCATTCTTTCACCGAACGTTTGCCCAGTATGCAGGAGATATTTATTAAGGTGGTTTCGGAGTAACGAGGTAAATTATTTCTTACTTCGCTGTTCGATTGTTCGATTGTCCAACTTCGGTGGACAAGTCGTTGGATAAATTCGATTGTTTTTTCAAAAAAATGTTATCTTGCATTGGCAATAAATTCCGTATCAGCATGAAAAACATAATCATTTTATTTCTGGCAGCCATCCCTTTTATAACAAGTTGCAAAAAGAATACAGCAACTGCCGATCTTACCATGCAAGTCAGGGAAGTTGCATGGAATTCATTAAGCGACCAGGAGAAAAAAACGGTAACTACCGATTGGAAACAAGCGCCAGTTGCAGCGTCAACATTTAAACAAAAGAACGCTTATGCTGTAACATTTAACACTTCCATGGATGCCTTGCTCGGACCGATCACCATTTATGTGGATGCAAGTTCCATTGTTGTTTTGGGACGGAATTTAAGAGAATAATTTTTTTTCAAACCACGAACGTGACGTTAGTGGGAACAGGGGTTGTTTTTCTCAAACAACCAGACGTGACATAAGCAGGAACTGAGAGATTAAATATGCATATTGAAATAAATAAAATAGGTAATTAGAGTAATGGAGTTTATGTCTGCATAAGAAAATATTTACACTATGTTATATCCTTTCCCAATGGTTTCAGTAACATATATAGAGAAACCTCTAAGCAAAACTGATTTTGAAAAACAGCCAAAAATTCATAATTTATATCCATCACAT
>JBIOHI010000038.1:0-12466 GCA_044448845.1 Bacteroidia bacterium | reverse complement strand
TATGTATTCTTTTCAGAATGGAACTTACTTAACAGGAAACAACGCTACTCTTCCAGTAAAATTAATTTCTTTCAATGCAAAATTGAATAATGAAAATATTCCGCAACTAAATTGGCAAACTGCAAGTGAAGTTAATAATAATTATTTTTCTATTGAATGTTCCAACCAGCCAGAAGCCAACAGCCAGTGGCTAACAGCCGGAACTGTGCAGGGACATGGAACAAGTAATGTGAAAAATGATTATCAGTTCACAGATTACATAACGACAAACAACAAACCTCAAACGACAAACATTTTTTACCGTTTGAAGCAAGTTGATTTTGATGGAAAGTTTTCTTACAGCGATGTGAAAGTTGTGAACCTGAATACGGTAAAAAATGAAATCATCATCTCGCCAAATCCAACATCGAACATATTGTACATTCAAACATCTTCGAATGAAATTTATTCAGCACAATTATTAGATATTACCGGCAAGCTTGTTCTCCAGGATTCATTCATTCAACATTTATCATTCAACATTTCAGATTACCCGCAGGGAATTTATTTTCTGAAGATAACCGATGCAAATTCAGTTTTGATCAAAACGCAAAAAGTGGTGGTGATGAAATGAAAAGCAATGAATAATTAATAATTGGAAGCGATGAATTAAACTAAAACATAGGAACATTCAAACTTCTAACTTCGTAATTCGCTCTCGAAAAACAGATTCCTCGCCTGCTAAAACGCGGACTCGGAATGACAGTAAAGAGTATGATTCAGGGCGCTTCGCGCGAAAAGGATTTCTCAATTAATAAACTCCATCAGAACTTTAAACTTTAATTTAAAACTTTAAACTTTTATCCAACGAAGCTTTAGCGTAGTTGGACTAAACCCTAAACTCCTATATCACGAGGTCCACATCTATTCGTTTCGGGTTGATGCACATCACCGGGGCATGCAGTGAGCGGTTAACCACCTGCTGCGCGTAAGAACCAATGATGTATTCACTGAATTTTTTGTCTTCCTGCTGTGTCATGATCATGATCATGTCAGCATTAATTTTTTCCGAAAACTTGATCGTGTCATTGGCAAAATTATCGTTCGATTTGGGAAGAATCTTTTCGGTGAATTTTATTTTGCTCTTCTCGAGCAGTTTCTCGATCTGTTTCAAGTTGGCGAGCAACCGTGCATCGAGGTCTTTGGTTCCTGTTTTCGCGGTGAAGATATGAATCGTGGAACCGTAAACCTTTCCGATATGTATCGCCCAGTTCACCTTTTGTTTAGATTCGGCAGTGAGGTCGAGAGGGAAAACGATATTCCGGTAACTGTTCACGTGCTGCTCCGATTTTACCACGATCACAGGCACGTTTGACTGCCCGATCACGCGCGAAGCGTTACTTCCGATGATCTGGTCAATTCCTGACGAACCGTTAGAGCCCATGATGATACTGTCGCAATGAAGGTCATCCACCGCTTCGAGGATCATTTTATAGATCTTGCCGAAGGTTACTGACGTGATGCAATCAAGGCCGTGCTTGGCTTTGATCTCTGCAGCGTATTTTTCCAAACGTGCTTTGGCTGCCTCGCGGGCAAGATCTTCCATGTGGTCGTTCTTACCGAATGAAAAAACATTCGTGAGCAAACCTTCTTCCACTACGTGAAGCAAAGCCAGGTTGTTCCTGAATTGTTTTGCCACCTCTGCAGCATGATTCAGCGCATGATTTGCAATCTCCGAAAAATCGATCGGAACGAGAATGGTATTCTTTTTCTTAACTTGCATAATAAAAAAGCTTTATTTGATCAGACAAAATTAACAGAATGAAGATTATTCTATAATAATAACTTTCATCAGTTTGCAATGTTACACAATTTCTTAAAATTGCTAACATGAGAATTTCAGAAACCGATTTAATTTTAAACAAGGACGGTTCGGTGTATCATCTTCACCTTTTACCTTCGGATATCGCGGGAACCGTCATCCTCGTGGGCGACCCTGGCAGGGTTCCGCAAGTGTCAAAATTTTTCGACAAAGTCGAATTAAAGAAGCACAAGCGCGAATTCGTGACTCATACCGGTTTTATCGGAAAAAAAAGAATTTCGGTGGTATCGACCGGCATCGGGACGGATAATATCGACATCGTCCTCAATGAACTGGATGCTTTGGTGAATATCGACCTCGAAAAAAGAAACATTCATCCGAAAAAAAAGTCACTCCAATTGATCCGGATCGGAACTTCCGGTGCGCTGCAAAAAGAAATCCCGGTGGATTCATTAGTTGTTTCGGCATTCGGGCTGGGGCTCGATAATCTCATGCATTTTTATCAAACCAATTTTTCGAAGCCTGAAAAAAGTTTGATGAAAGAAATTTCAAAACAGTTCCAGGTTGATTTCCTGGATCCCTATTTGGTTTCAACGCAGGGAAAACTGATTGATAAGTTTTCTGATTTTCAATCAGGGATCACTGCCACCTGCAGTGGATTCTATGGCCCGCAGGGACGCGTGTTGCGCGCAGATGTGAAAATAAAAAATATCCTCGACCGTCTTCAAAAAATAAATTGCAACGGATTGCGCGTAACCAATTTCGAAATGGAAACTTCCGCCATTTACGGATTGGCAAAAATATTAGGCCATGAAGCGCTTTCGGTAAATTCGATCGTGGCTAATCGCATTACCAAACAATTTTCTAAAAAGGCAAAAGTCGCAATGGATAAAACCATCAAAACGGTTTTGGAAAGAATTTAAAAACGAATTATTCGAAGGTGAAGTTATTGCAATAGGTCGTCCTGAAATTCAAATTCTGATGCATATCAAAATTAAATTCTTTGAGAGGAAAACGATTTTTGCCGAAAATAAATTTCCCGGTGTAACCCAAGTTTTCGAGGAATTCAAATGTTTCAAGAACCTGCTTTTGCCCCACATGGCGGGCTTCTATCTCCACGATGATCTTCGGTTTGCATTTTTTCAGTGTTTCAATTCCGCCTTTAAAAATACGAAGTTCATTTCCCTCCACATCTATTTTTAAAAAGTCGGGTTGGATATTTTTTCGCGAACAATAATTGTCGAGCGTTTCGGTGGAAACCACTTCGGCAGTAAAATTATCGGTTCGTTCGGGATGCGAAACGATGGTTGCACCCGGTGATGAATCTTTGCTTTTTGTGTTCTGCGGAATGTAAAGCGTGGTTGTTCCTGCTTTATCGGAAAGTGCGAGGTGCTCGACTGAAACATTTTCCCATCCGAACAACTCTTTAATCCTGCCTAAATAATGGAACAGACTGGATTGCGGTTCAAAGGCAAAAATTTTTCCGGAAGGCCCGGTTTTTTTGAGCAGGAAATATAAATAACCGCCTTTGTGAGCACCAATATCCATAACGGTTTGGCCGGCATTTACCGATGAAAGCACAAAGGAAATTCCACCCGCATCGGTTTTGTTTTTGTAACGGTTTGCCCGCGCCTGCAGTTTTAGTTTTTCGAAAAATCTCACGGAATTATTTTTTTCCTTTGTTCATATCCACACCGCGTTTTTTTGCAATGTCTTCCAGTTTTGCCTGGAATTTCGATTTGGTAACGGGTTTCTTTTTATTTTCCTGCATCTGCGCATGCAATGACGATTCGTCCACGAAACGTTTGATGAGCAATTGTTGCCCGATAGTTACGAGGTTGGAAAGGAAATAATAATAATTTAAACCTGCCGCATAACTGTTGAGCATGAATAAAAATATCAATGGCATGAAATAACTGATCCATTTCATTTGCCCGGTAACTCCCGTCATCTGGTTATTATAAACAGAGAAGATGATGGATGAAACAGTCATAAGTAAAGCGAACAAACTTACGTGATCGCCATAACCCGGGACGTTGAATGGCAAGTGAAGAACCGAATCGTAAGTGGAAAGATCGTGCGCCCAGAGAAATGCCTGTTGCCTCAATTCGAAAGCCGAAGGGAAAAACTGGAACATCGCGATCAGGATCGGCATTTGCAAAGCAACAGGGATGCAACCACCAAGCGGGTTCACACCGGCCTTGCGGTAGAGCTTCATGTTCTCCTGCTGAATGCGCGTCATGTCGTCACCGAATTTTGTTTTGATCTCATCGATCTCCGGTTTCAGTATTCGCATTTTTGCAGTGGACAAATACGAACGATAAACTAATGGGAATAAAATGGTCTTAATAATTAAAGTGAGCAGCAAAATGATGAGGCCGAAACTCGAAACATATTGGCTCAGGAAAAAGAACAAATGAGAGATCGCATACGCATTCACCCAACGGAAAATTCCCCAGCCCATCGGTACGATGCGCTCCAATTCGATGTTCAGCTTGGTAAGCGTGTTGTATTGATTCGGCCCGAAATAAAATTTCATACCGAAACTTTCCTTCGCTGTATGCGCGAACGGAACCGTCATGTTTGCCGAAAGGATTTTTATGGAGCGTTTTGATTCATCAGTTTTAGTTTCCACTACTCCATTTTCAAAAGCTTTGTCGGCAATGATGGTGGAATTGAAATATTGTTGCTTGAACGAAACCCATTGCACGGGAGTTTTCAGGTCTGCTTTCCCGTCCTTGCCTTCCGAAACGCTGGAAGGTTCGTCATCGGTGTAACGGTAATGAACGGAAGTAGTGCGCAGTTCCTGGTCGTACGTGTATTCCTGCTGAGGAATGTGCGTGATCCAGTTCAGGTCGATGGAGTTGGTATTGGTGGAAAATAATTTTTCCATTCCCGAAATGTTCAGCTTGTAATCGATCAACCGTTCATTGTCGGTGAAGGAATATTTTTGTTCGATGAATTGATTATCACCGATGGCAAGTTTCATGGAAATGGATCTTCCACCTTCGCTTTTTTGCGGGGTGAAATATAATTCGGAAGTGTTGATGGATTTATTTTCGGTGGTGGCAAAAGTATAACCGAACTCATTTTGTTTTCCTTCAAACAGCAGGAGCGGAGAGCCGTCCGAGCGGTGGTGCTTTTTCAGTTCCACCGAATAGATCCGTCCTCCTTTGTTGGTGAAAGTGATTTTCAGTTCTTCATTTTCGAGGATAGTAAATTCTTCTTTACCTGCAGAAAAATCAGCAAAGGAGCCAAGCGAACCTTTCAATGCCGCAGTGTCAACAGTTTTTGTAACGGAATCTTTATTTAATTTTTCCTTGAGCGCTTCGATCAGGTTGAGGCTGTCTTCGCGCTCCTTCACCCTTAAAAGCGAATCGTGCTGGGCGCGCGAAGCCTTCAGGTCGGCTTCGCTGGGCTGATTCCAGTAAGCGAACCCAATGAGGATCAAAAAGATTAAAACAAGACCAAGAATTGAATTTCTATCCATTCGGAAATTTTTTACAGGGTGCGAAAATAGCTTAAAAAGAGAGAATTGAAAATATTAAGAAAAGGAGGTGGTGTCTCGGTTTGAAATTTTGGGTAGTGTCTCAGTTTAAAATTATTTATTTAGCGTCTTATGCTATAGAAATTTCTTTTTCGTACCTTTTTCTTAACAAAAAGGTACCCAAAAGTCAAGACTTACAGGAAACACTTGAAAATGTAAGCTGAACTCTATCCTGCGCATACCAAGCCGTCACGCGAAAAGTTGACTTCCAATAATCGCGTGACTCGTGGTATGCTTTCCATTCCCTGCGCTATAAAGTTCAACACATTTTCTGTCGTGTTTCCTGAATGTCGATCCCTTCGATGAAAGTAAGGGACCGGCAAACCCGCCTGCCGAATCAAGCCTTGATTCCTGCCTGCCGAAGCGCTGGCCTGCATGGAAGGCAGGTTTCGTCCTTTTCATCAAGGAAAAGGACTAAGAAAAAACTTTGATAAAAGTTTGTTTTGACAGCACGACAGGTTATTATTTTATTAAATTAAAGAATTGACCATTTGTTCGCTTGATTCTTATTACTCCAAATTTTACACTATAATATAACGAGTCAGCGCTGTTATAACTATCATCGGGATAAAAATGAATTATGTCATTGTATGTAATATTATTTAAGGTAATTGTATCTCCATACCCATGATATGTCAGAGTCAAAGGGAAATGAAACTTACTACTATAATTTTGAATATTATTGAAAATATCAACGTTGAAATCAGTACTCCCCGATAAACCCGCTGTAGTTTGTGAAAAGGATAAAATATCATTTTTCGTACCTGATGTAAAATTTATTTTGTACCCTTCATATTGCTGATCCGCTTCTGGACAATCTCCGTAGCCAGCACCAGATAAAATAGAGTAAAATCCATTTTTGCCTTGCCCCATTAGAATTAATGTATCATTAGTATTTGTTGAAAATTTTATAGTTTCGGAACCCGTATAAACCATTAATGACTTATCAGTAGCATTGAGATTATATATTACTGGTGGCGGTTGCTTGCAAGAATCCTTTTTGCATGTATTAAAGAATAGGGCACAAAGGAGCGTTGAGGCAATCAATATGATTGTGATTTTAGTTTTCAAATCAATTCAAATATATGCATTGTATCAGTTTTGAAGAATGAATGATTTTATATCTGCCAAAAGTCGTCCGGATATTTCTCTTTGTAATAGTTGGTGATTTCCTCGTTCCATTTTACATGAAAATCAGCATCCATTTTTTCCAATAGAACAGTTAAAGCGTGTGCATCCGCTTTTGGATTGAAATAATCCGAATCCATATCACAAAAAAAAGTAGGGTGCCATTTCCCGATCTTGATATGAATGTTTTCAACCGGGAAACGATTGATATTTATTTCAACGATAAAGCGGAGCAGGAATTCATTTTTTGAATTGATAAGGTCAGCAGGTATCACATCAACCTTTTTCCTGACTCCGGCATGTATTATTTTCGACTCCCAGTTTTTTATAACTTCCTTGATTATTTTATAATCGGGGTGCTTCAGCAGTGTTTCTAATTGATTTTGTTTTTGGGTTTCCATTGTATAATTTTTTTTGCTTTTTTGATTTGTTAATTCTGTTAAAGGTGTGGTTTCAGTCGAAATTTAATTTTTTACTAAATTGAATAATTGCCCGCTTGTAAGTTCGATTCTAACTATTCCCCATTTAGAACTGTAATAAAGAGAATCTTTGTCATTTGACTGAGGATAGCATATTTTAATGTCAGCATATGTATTATTATTAAAGGTAAAAACTTTATTTGGAGGGGTAAGTTCAATTGCACCAACATTAAATTTGCCATTGTAGGAAATAGCCTTATTGTAAATTACCATGTCAATATCACTTCCTTGTGTTCCTATAGCCGTTTGTGTGAACGTTAAAATATCGTTCGTTTTCAAAGAATTATATTTTGTTGTGTACCCTTCATATTGATAATCCGCTCCCGGACAATTCCCATAACCACTCCCAGAGACAACATTGTAAAATCCGTTTTTCCCTTGCCCAATAAGAGTTAGTGTGTCGTTAGTATTTGTAGAAAATTTTATAGTATCCGTACCCATATAAACTATTAAAGATTTATCGTAAGTGCTCAAACTATTTATTACGGTTGGCTGTGGTGTACAATTATCTCTTTTACATTTTGCGAAGAATGTTGCACAAACAATCGATGAGGTAATCAATATGATAGTGATTTTGTTTTTCAAATCCATTCAAATGTAAGAAGGTATTTGAAATATAAAAACTGTCTATTGATGCGGGGAAGGTGTGATGCGCGGCCCCAGGTAACCGGAGCAGTAAATCTTCTTCAAAAAAAATCTAATTGTTAATGTATTGTACCATCAAAAGTCAAAAAAAATTTCTATTACGCCATTGTTCCGTAGGAACAAAAGCTTGGTAAAAAATTTCTCTTCTCAAAATCTTGCCCCATCGGGGCAAAACAAATGAATAATCATGGTTGCCTCCCCATGAGGTTGAACCCCAAGGGGTTCCTGAATCTGTTTTTAATCTTACTGCTACCGAGCTATTGTCCCTAAGGGACAGGTTTTTGAATAACAAGTTCTTTTATTTTATACGATAGCACAACACGTTAACAATAAGCAAACATTTGATAGTACAAAAATTAACTATTGCTATACGCCATCGCGAATTTCACAAACCTCACAAACAACGGGTGCGGGTTCAGCACGGTGCTTCGGTACTCGGGGTGAAACTGTACGGCAAGAAAATACGGATGGTCTTTGATCTCCACGATCTCGGCAAGTTTGGTTTCCGGGTTTATTCCGGTGATCTGCATTCCCGCTTTTTCAAAATCTTTTAAAAACTGGTTATTGAATTCATACCGGTGGCGGTGGCGTTCGGTGGTCTTTGTTTTTTCATACGCTTTCGAAGCATGGCCGTCTTTCACGATCTCGCAAGTGTAGGAACCTAAGCGCATCGTACCGCCTTTGGCAGTAATTTTTTTCTGCTCAGGCATCAGATCAATCACGGGGTGTTTGGTCTTGGGATTCATTTCCGTGGAATGAGCATCTTTGAATCCAAGCACATTTCTCGCGAATTCGATAACCGCCATTTGCATTCCAAGGCAGATCCCGAAAAACGGCATCCCGTTTTCACGCGCATATTTAATAGCGGTAATTTTTCCTTCAATGCCGCGGTCACCAAATCCGGGTGCCACCAACAATCCATCCAAATGTGAAAGTTTCGATTCTACCGATGCGTCCGTGATCAGTTCCGAATGGATCAGTTCGAGTTTTACCCGGCATTCATTTTGTGCCCCGGCATGTATCAGCGCTTCGGTGATGGATTTATAGGCATCCGGCAACTCTACATATTTCCCCACCAAACCAATTTTCACTTCGTGTTTCGGGTTTTTGAACTGGGTGAGAAAATTCAGCCAACTGTCCATATCAGGTTCGTTTCTCGATGGAAGTTTCAGTTTTGCCAGTACCGTTTTGTCGAGCCTTTCTTTTTGCATCGCTATCGGCACATCGTAAATGGTTGGCATATCCAGCGCCTCTATCACCGCGTTAATGGTGACATTGCAGAACAAGGCAATTTTCTTTTTGGCATCTTTGCTGATCGGATGTTCCGCACGGCAAACGAGCACATCCGGCTGCACTCCCGATTCGAGCAGCATTTTTACCGAATGTTGTGTCGGTTTGGTTTTCAATTCCTGCGTGGTGCTCAGGTAGGGGAGAAGCGTGAGATGAATGACAATGCAATCCTCCGGTTTCATTTCCCAGTTCAACTGGCGTACCGCTTCTATATAAGGCAGCGATTCAATATCGCCAACCGTTCCACCCAATTCGGTAATGATTATTTCGTATTTTCCGGTTTCACCCAACAACTTCATTCTTCGCTTGATCTCATCCGTTATGTGCGGGATCACCTGGACTGTTTTTCCAAGATAAGCGCCTTCACGTTCCTTCTGGATCACGCTCTGGTAAATACTTCCCGTGGTCACGTTGTTTGCCTGCGAAGTGTGAACATTCAGGAAACGTTCATAATGCCCGAGGTCGAGATCGGTCTCGGCTCCGTCTTCGGTTACGTAACATTCTCCGTGTTCATACGGATTCAATGTTCCGGGATCCACATTAATATAAGGATCGAATTTTTGAATGGTCACGGAATAGCCGCGTGCCTGGAGTAGTTTGGCAAGAGATGCGGAAATGATGCCTTTGCCGAGAGATGAGGTTACCCCGCCCGTAACGAAAATATATTTTGTTGAAGTCATGTCGATGTTTGTCGTTTGTGGTTTGTTGTTCGTGGTTTGCCTAACTACAAACTACAAACATCAAACTACAAACCTTTTCCTACGGGTTACAAATGTATTTAATTTTAACTCGCAGAGAAACTTTATGAAATCAGTTTTTCAGAAATTTTTCAACATGCTTCAGATCAGCAGGAGTATCAACGGAGAATGACTCATAATCGGTTTCACGCAAATGAATGACGAATCCGTTCTCAATCCAACGCAGCTGCTCGAGTGACTCGGCAAGTTCGAGACGGCTCTGTGGAAGTTTGATGATCTTTAAAAGAGTTTCGCTCCGGTAACCATAAATACCGATGTGTTTGAAATAAGTAATTTCTACTTCGGGATTTCTCCGGTAAGGAATAGGTGACCTCGAAAAATAAATGGCATTTCCTTCCAGGTTTTTTATTGCTTTAACAATATTGGGATTTCGGATTTCTTCTTCCGAAATTATTTTTTTAATTAAAGAAGCAATTTCCGTTTTCGGATTTTCAAAACAGGAAGCAACAAGGTCAATTTGTTCGGGGTTGATAAAAGGTTCATCGCCCTGGATATTTATAACCGCATCAAATTTTCCATTCACCTTTCGCAATACTTCTGCGCACCGATCGGTTCCGCTCTGGTGATCGGATGATGTCATCGAAACATCGCCACCGAATTTTTTTACATGCTCAGCAATACGTTCATCATCGGTGGCAACAATTATTTTTTTCAGCGACCTGCTTTTTAACGCCTGCTCATACACCCGTTGGATCATGCTTTTCCCGCTAATGTCGGTCAATGGCTTTCCCGGAAACCGGGTGGAACCGTATCGTGCTGGAATAATGCCGAGGATGTTCATTTCAAAAGTATATTTTTATAGATGAGGTAATCAGTATTGAAAAACGAATTTAATGATCAGAATTACTTAAGCCAATAAAAATTGGTTCATGGTTTTTAGTTCATTTGTTCTTAGTTATCGTTGATGGCAACCATACAACAAACAACAAACTACGAACTATATTTCTCTGTTTACTTCCCACTGCTCCATGTAATCGGCCGCTCTTCTGAGAAACGAACCTCCGAGTGCACCATCCACCACCCGGTGATCGTAGCTCAGCGAGAGAAAC
This sequence comes from Bacteroidia bacterium, assembly GCA_044448845.1. Classification (GTDB taxonomy): domain Bacteria; phylum Bacteroidota; class Bacteroidia; order UKL13-3; family UKL13-3; genus CAIUEQ01. The sequence goes on along the minus strand of JBIOHI010000038.1, from coordinate 1,769 downwards.
ATCATGTGGCGGATCGCGATCACATCGCCCATTTCGGTTTCGAGCACTGCCGGTTTTTTCTTGATGGCACCTGTTGCAATTATAGCTACTTGTGGCTGATTGATGATGGGTGATCCCATCGAGTTTCCAAAACTTCCAACATTGGTCATTGTAAAAGTTCCTCCCTGGATCTCTTCCGGAAGAAGTTTGTTTGCCCGCGCACGCGAAGCAAGATCGTTCACTGTTTTTGTCAGGCCGATGAGGTTCATGAAATCGGCATTTTTTATGACCGGTACAATTAAATTTCCTGACGGCAATGCTGCCGCCATTCCGATATTAATTGCTTTACGTTTTATAATAGTATAGCCGTCCACCGACACATTCACCATTGGGAAATCTTTTATTGCTCTCACAATACATTCAATGAACATCGGGGTAAAAGTGAGTTTTTCTCCTTCGCGTTTTTCGTAAATACCTTTTGCTTTATTTCTCCAGTTCACCATGTTGGTCACATCCGCTTCCACGTACGAGGTCACGTGTGCCGATGTGTGCTTGCTCATCACCATGTGGTCGGAAATGAGTTTACGCATGCGGTCCATTTCAATGATCTCATCTCCACCCATCGTAGTAACTTTCGGAGGAGCCGGAATGCTAACCGTTTTCGGTTCGGCAGTCGGAGCGACCTGTTTTGCAGTTCCTCTTTGCTGAATATACGAAAGAATATCGCGCTTGGTGATGCGACCTTCGTTTCCGGTTCCGGTAATTCTTTCCAGTTCCTCCATCCCGATCTTTTCTTCCCTGGCAATATTTAAAACAAGCGGGGAAAGAAATTTTGAATTTCCATTGTTTGAAATTTTGGATGTGACCTGCTGCGCAGCATAAATAGCTTTCTCGATTTCGGCAACTGCCGGTTTTGGAACTTCAACAGGTGCGATCGGTTTCTCCGTTTTCTTCGGAGTTTCCATTTTGGGTGCCGCAGCTGATTCGCTTCCTTCCAACGCAATGATGGCAATGGCAGTTCCCACCGCGATCACATCACCGTCCTTGAACAGCTTTTTTTTCAGTACACCGCTTTTGGGTGAAGGCACTTCCGAATCCACTTTGTCGGTGGCAATTTCGAGCACGGTTTCATCCGCATCAATTTTCTCACCTTCATTCTTGGTCCATTTGATGATGGTTGCTTCCGCAATACTTTCGCCCATTTTGGGCATTATCAATTCAAAGTCGGTCATGAGTTATTATTTTAGTCAATGGTCAGTGGTCAATAGTTCATGGTAAACGGTTATCGGTAATCAGTTAACGGTTTTTCTATGATCTATGAACTATCAGCTATGAACCATACGCAGCAAATTTAAGTTTTTGCTGGAGTTTAGAAAATGGAAAAATAATTGGTAGATTTGATTCAGAATTCTCATTCACTTAAAAACCGCTTGAAAATTCAAATAATGATAAAATTTAAGTTAGTTGTTACGAGCATAATGTTTTGGTCAGCCATTCATGCCCAAATTTGCGAAATGAAACTCGATCAACTTGACACTTTACTCTCTTCAAATCTTGGAGATACTTTATTACATTCAAATCAATTCTTTTCAAGACCTAATAATGACTCAATAACATTTGTTGTTACTATTTCAAGATTTAACCAGTTAGAAGACGCCCACACTACACTGTCAAGTTTTGTTATGATCATTCTAAAAAATCAAAGGGTATTTACGCAAATTAACTCGGATACTTTAAGAAAATATAACTTGCATAATTATGTTATTAGATGCTTCAAGGTCGATAAGAAT
>JBIOHI010000037.1:0-12491 GCA_044448845.1 Bacteroidia bacterium | reverse complement strand
GATTATGCCGTGGTCTTTTTACATGGCGGTGCAAGCATGCAGTTCGACATGATCCCTTATAATTTTTTGGATGAAAACGAATCGGCCGCTTACCTCGAGACCGGGGTTTGGGCCAAGCGCGCCATCAAGGAAGCAAAATTTTTCGGCAACACCAACATCATCGGTTCGGGTGCCGATAAGAATTTTTCATACCTTCCTAAAGGTTACAAGATCCCGGAAGATGCGAAATATTTCCACTGCACTTCCAACAACACTATTTATGGAACCGAACTTTTTGAATTCCCGGAATCGCCTGTGCCTGTTGTATGCGACATGAGCTCCGATATTTTCAGCAGACCGTTTGATGCTTCAAAATTTGACCTCATCTATGCCGGTGCACAAAAAAATATGGGGCCTGCCGGAACCACGCTGGTCATCATCAAAAAATCATTTCTCGAAACCAAAAAAGCAAAGCGGAAGATTCCCACCATGCTCGATTACCAGGTTCATATTGACAACGGATCGATGTACAATACGCCAGGCGTGTTTGCCATTTTCGTTTGCATGCACACGTTGCGATGGATCAAAGAGATCGGTCTTGAAAAAATGGAAGAACGGAACAAAGCGAAAGCAGGTTTGTTATACAAAGAGATAGACCGCAATTCTCTTTTTACCGGAACCGTGGAAAAAGAAGACCGCTCAAGAATGAATGTGAATTTTGTGTTGAATAACAAAGAATACGAAGAAGAATTCCTGAAATTCTGCAAGGATAAAAATTTAAGCGGGTTGAAAGGACACCGTTCGGTGGGTGGTTTGCGGGCAAGTTTATACAATGCGTTGCCGATCGAGAGTGTGCAGGAGTTGGTAAACACAATGCAGGAATTTGAGGTGAATAAAAGTTGATAGGTTGATAAAGTTGATAGGTTGATATGTATTCGTCATTCGAAGAATTAGAAGCTTGGAAAGAATGCAGAAAATTAAGAAAAATGATTTCTGCACTTGCGAAAAAATTTCCAGAAGCGGAGAAATACAGACTAACAGATCAAATTTTGAGGTCTTCAAAATCACCCTGTTCAAATATTGCAGAAGGTCATGGGCGATACCATTACCAAGAAAACATTCAATTTTGTAGAATTGGACGTGGCTCAATTAGTGAAACACACAATCATTTGACTGATGCTTTGGACGAACAATATATTACGGTGGACGAATATGAAAATCAGATAAATCAAATTAATCTTTGCACTCGTTTAATTAATGGATATATAAATTTTTTGGAAAAACAAAAAAATAAGAAATAAGATGAATCAATTTATAACTTTATCAAGCAATCGCTTCATCAACTTATATCTCTATCAACTTAATCAACCGATAACTAAATGACAAAGATTCTCGCCAACGATGGCATCGATGCCAACGGAAAAAAAATTCTTGAAGAACATGGATTTACTGTGATCACTGAAAAAGTTGCACAAGAAAATTTAGCTGCTGAATTAAAAAATTACGATGCCGTGCTTGTTCGAAGTGCAACAAAAATTCGCAAAGAAATTATCGATGCGTGTCCGAATTTAAAATTGATCGGGCGTGGCGGTGTAGGTATGGATAATATTGACGTGGAATATGCCAAGCACAAAGGAATAAAAGTGGTGAACACTCCGGCTTCATCGAGCATCTCGGTTGCCGAACTGGTGTTCGCTCATATTTTTTCCGGGGTGCGCTCCCTGCAGATCACCAACCGCGTGATGCCCGAAAAAGGAAATACCGAATTCAATAATCTCAAAAAAATTGCATCCGAAGGAATTGAACTCAAAGGGAAAACAATGGGTATTTATGGCTTCGGAAGGATCGGTCAGGAGGTTGCAAAAATTGCCATCGGGCTTGGAATGAAAATTCTTGCGTTTGATCCGTTCGTGAATGCAGTAGATATCAGCCTGGAACTTCCGGCACTCAATCAAAACTCCAGAATTAAAATTACTATAAACACAGTGAATGAAGATTCGGTTTTTGCTTACAGCGATTTTATCACCTTTCATGTTCCCTTCAGTGAAGGTGATAAACCGGTTATTAATTCAAATAAAATTTCTAAAATGAAAAAAGGAGTCGGGCTTATCAATTGTTCGCGTGGTGGTGTTATCTCTGAAAAAGATCTGCTCCATGCGTTGAATGAAAAGCATGTTGCATTTGCCGGGTTGGATGTTTTTGAAAAAGAACCCCCGGTTTCGATGGAAATCCTGCAGCACAAAAATGTTTCATTAAGTCCACACATTGGTGGTTCCACTAAGGAAGCACAAAACCGGATCGGGATCGAACTTGCAGAAAAAGTAATCGAGTTTTTTAAAAAGGGAAATTAGCTTTTAGCTTCTGGCAAAAACAACAAACCACAAACCTCAAACTACAAACCAACTTGGCTACCATCCGCCCTTTCAAAGCACTCCGTCCGACTCGTGAAAAAGTTGCGGTGATATCTTCGCCATCTTTCGATTCTACTCACCGCGATAATTCGCACCTCGAACTCAAAAAAAATCCTTTCAGTATTTTGCACATCGTTCGACCTTATTTGCATTTTATGGGTCAGCGAAAAAATGCGGCTAAACACTTTCCGCTTGGCCTGCGCTACTTCGATGACTTCAAACGCAAAGGATATTTTGTGAAAGAGAACGAAGCGTCCTTTTATTTTTACCGGGTGATCAAAGGGAGCAATTCATACACCGGGATCATTGGTGCCGCATCGGTGGATGATTATTTAAACAATAAAATTCTCAAACACGAAAATACCATTCAGCAAAAGCAAAAGGAAGTTGCCGAACACATCAACTGGTTCAAGTTGCTTGGCATTCCCGTGCTTCTCACCTACCCCGATTCGGATAAGATCGAATCACTTGTTGAACATTACATCGAAAATCACATACCAGAATATAATTTTATTTGCGAAGACCAGTTGAAACACAACTTATGGTTGGTGAGCGAACCAAAAGATATTGAGTTGATAAAAAATGAATTTGAAAAAATTCCGAAACTTTTTATTGCCGATGGACATCACCGCACCGCAGGCGCTGCCGCGAATTGTTTGCAAACCCGTTCCAAGAAAAAAAATTATTCCGGAGATGAAGCTTTCAATTTTTTCCCGGTTTGCCTGGTGCCGTTTTCCAAAGTTCACATTTTCGAATATCACCGTTTAATAAAAAATGATCTTGTCGTTAATTCATTGGATTTTCTTCAGCGCATTGAAAAATATTTTGAAGTGATTCCATCTGGCAGCTTGCCGGTACAGCCGCTCAAGCCAAAAGAGTTTGGAATATATTTTAACAACTCTGCTTATTTGTTAAAATTAAAAACAGAATTTGAAAGTTCATTGAACGGCATTTTGCAAAATCTCGATGTGAGCATCGTGGAAGAATTTTTGGTGAAAAAAATATTCCAGATCACCGACAGCCGGAATGATACCAACATTGCCTACATTGACGGAAGTAAAGGGATACGAACTCTCCAGGATGCCGTTGATGAGAAATTTTTCAGCATAGCCATCACGCTTTTTCAAACCAGCGTGGAAGATGTGATCTCCGTGGCCGTGAATAACCTGATCATGCCACCTAAGTCAACGTGGATAGAACCAAAGCTGCGAACCGGTTTGATCATTTACGAAACGGAATAGAATTTAGTTATTGCGTTATTAAGTTATTGCGTTATTAAAATTTTAATGGCAACTTACCGGATAATTGCCTTTATTTTGTGCAACTAAATTTATTACAATGAAACGCTCTGTTATATTTATTGCCATTTTTCTTTTGTTGACCTCATTGAATGCAACGCATCTGAAGTGTGCTTATTTCACTTACCAGTGGCTTGGCGGCATGACCTACCAGATCACTCTGACAACATACACCGACCCGACTTCACCGGCTAATGTTAATACCATTTCGGCAATGATCAACTTTGGAGATGGCACTTCCGATACCGTTCAAAGATCCGGGCCTCAGGTACTTGATAATGATGATCCGCACACAGCAAAAAATATTTATATAAAAAATCACACATTCTCGTCCACCGGTGATTATCATATTGTTTTTACCGATCAGAATCTTATTGACGGAATTGTTAACGTAAACCATGGAGACACAAAAAATCTTGCTTATTCGACTGAAGCATTAATAAAAATTGATGCATCTTTGGTTTCCCGCTCCAGTCCTTTAGCATTAAGTTTTATAGGTGAACCAAATGCTATCCTATATAATGACCTGTATTACAATCCGTCTTTTTTCTCCCATTATATCAATTCTAATTTTGGCTACGACAGTCTTTCGTTTGAATTTACAAATCCGAATCTTCCAAATTTTGTTTTACCTTCAAATCTTACCATAAATCCATACAATGGAATGATCAAATGGAAAAACATTCCCTTTATAATTACACCGAGTATTTATTTGATTTGTTATAAAGTGAATATATTTTCAAATCACCAATTTGCTGGATATACAGTCGTTAAACAGTTGGTGAAAGTTTTGAATGCTATAACTTCTTCTTCAACTTTTCCATCTGTAAATTTTCCAAATACAGATTCAACTTCTGGTGCCTGGAGTAGAAAAATTGTTACCTCAGCAAATTACTTTTCACAAGAAGTAAATTACACGATCAATTCAACTTTTCCCACAACAACTTCATTTTTTGGAAATATGCCATTTAATAGTTTTATTGATGCTTCCACAATTTCAACGGCACGGTATTTTATGAATTTCAATCCCGATAGCACTTTTATTCCACAGAACTTCCCCTATTTTTTCACAGTCAGAAATACGCTCACTTATTCGGGTCAACCCGTCACCCGGGATTATTCGCTGGCGGTTTATTACGGAGCACCCATTTCTTTCAGCGTAAAAGAATTGAATGCAAAAAATCCCGCAGTAAATGTTTTTCCGAATCCATTTAAAAACTCGTGCAAGTTTTTGATGAATGATAATTCCGGTTCTTATCAAATTTTCATTTCTGATTTATCAGGCAAACAAATTTTTTCTGGAAAAATAAAAGGAAATGAATTCTCATTTGATGCAACAAATTTAAAACCCGGAAATTATTTTTATTCCATTCAAAATGATGAGGGAAATGCGGTGAAAGGGAAACTAATCTTGTTAGAATAAAGTCCCTCTCCTTCGGAGAGGGATTTAGGGAGAGGTCAGTTCTTCGAAAACTCCATCAAATAAGCTTTGATGAACTCATCCAAATTCCCGTCCATCACTTCCTGAACATTCGAAGTCTCCACATCTGTTCGAAGATCTTTTATTAATTTGTACGGATGAAAGACATAATTCCGGATCTGTGATCCCCACTCGATTTTCTTTTTTCCCGCTTCAATTTTTTGTTTCGCTTCGGTTTTCTTTCGCATTTCCACTTCGTACAATTGCGACTTGAGCATTTTCAGCGCTTTCTCTTTATTTTGATTTTGAGAACGCTCTTTCTGACACTCGATCACAATTCCAGATGGCGCGTGTCGCAGGCGCACCGCTGTTTCAACCTTGTTCACATTTTGCCCGCCTTTACCACCGGCCCGGTAAGTTTCCCATTGAACATCGGCAAGATTGATATCAATTTGTATCGAATCATCCACTAACGGGTAACAATAAACAGATGCAAAAGAAGTGTGTCTTCTCGCATTCGAATCGAAAGGAGAAATGCGCACGAGACGGTGAACACCGTTCTCTCCTTTGAGATATCCGTAAGCAAATTCACCGTCAATTTCTATCGAACAGGATTTTATTCCGGCCCCTTCACCTTGCTGTTCATCGATAATCACTGCATTCATTTTATGCTTTTCGGCATACATCAGGTACATGCGCATGAGCATCTCCGCCCAGTCCTGGCTTTCGGTTCCACCGGCACCGGAATTAATATTGATCACGCAACTCAACTGGTCCTCTTCCTGGCTGAGCATGTTTTTGAATTCCAGTTCTTCCACGCTTTTCAACGCTTTTGCATAGTTCGAATCCATTTCTTCTTCCTTCACTTCACCGGCATCATAAAATTCCTTGAGAACACTCAGGTCGTCAAAAACAGCCTGGGTTTGAGCAAATGAATCCGTCCACACCTTTTTTTGTTTGATCTGTTTTAATATCGCTTCTGCTTTTTTAGGATCGTCCCAGAAGCCTGCCGAATGGCTTTGTTCCTCAAGTTCGCTGATGAGTTTTAATTTCCCGGCAACGTCAAAGATACCTCCTCAGGTCTTCAACCCTTAACTTCAGATTCTTGTATTGGTCGTTTGTCATGCGGCAAATATAATGTGAAGTGGTGAGATGGAGAAATGGCGAGTAAGTTAGTTGGTGAATGATTGAATTAGCGAATTATTGAATTAAAATAAATTCATTCCATTGATTGAACAGCCTTATCTTTGCAGTTCAATTATTAATTATTGACTGTTCTTTGGGGCTGACCGGAATTGACGGGAGGTGCAATTAGCACGTAAGCATGCAGCGCTTTGGGATGTTGGCGCTTTAATCTCAATGCTCAAAACTTTAACTGGCGATTATAACTTCGCTATGGCTGCTTAATCAGGATTGATTAGGTAATGCTGTCGTCTCGTTGGGCTTCGCTTGTGCTGTCCAACACAAGGGGCGTCATCGCACAAGACTGCAGAGGTGATCGGCTTCTAACTTTTGCAAAATAAGAGGCATAAGGGTTTGGTTGGTAAGATGTGCGACCTGCCTTACCCCGACAATAACGCACTACTAAGCATGTAGAAAGCGTGAGGATTCCTTCTCCGGACCAGGGTTCGACTCCCTGCAGCTCCACTCCTTTGAAAAGCCTTGCCATGTAAGGCTTTTTTAGTTCAACTTTTGGTTGAGAACTAACTTAAAATTGTGGATTCAAAATTAAACAGAAAACTTTAAGGTTAAATGACCACCAAGTCCCTCCCGAATTATACGCATCAAAGTTGTCAGGCGAATATCGCTTGCATCATTTTCTATTCTTGAGATATAATTTTTAGTTGTACCAATTCGCAAAGCAAGTTCTTCCTGCGTTAAATTTTGTTTTTTTCTCGCCTCTTGTATTAGTACTCCAATTTTAAATGCCTCAAATTCTTCGGCATATTTTTCACGTGTTGGGGTTCCTCTTTTACCGTATTTGTTGTCAAGATGGTCGTCCCAATTTACGATGTTGGTTTGTTTTTTTACTTTACTCATGAGTCTATTTTTTTAGTGTATTCGATGATCTTTGGTTTCAAAATATTGTTGTTTTAATTTTTCTGCTCTTTCAATTTCTTGCCGCGGTGTTTTATCGGTCTTCTTCTGAAAACCATTGAAAAGTATCACAAGGTTCCCTTTATCAAAGCAACAGAATACTCGATAAATATCACTGCCTACTTTTATTCGCATTTCATAAAGTCCTTCAGTACCTTCAAGGTGTTTAAAAAATTTCTCAGGAATTATTCTCAAGGTTCTAACCAGTCCGATAATCCAATCAATCTTAGATTGAACATCCTTGGGTCGTGCATAATAGAAGTCCCAGAAATGATTTCCATAAACAACCGTGTTCCTTATGTAATTTTCACTCACCGGACAAAGTTACCTAAATGGGTAACAAAATCAAAAATTATTTGAAATTATGATGGCTACCATTTTAAAATCGACTTTAAATCCTCCAAAAAGTTCGACTTTATTCCACTTAGCTCCACACCTGTCCTTCGAAGCTTTTAACTTTTTTAAAGCGCAGAAGGATTCACCCTCCGAAGCTTACAACTTGTCGCAAGTGGAGGAGGATTCCCCTCCGACAACTCATTTTGCCGGTATATTAATTTAACTTCGTTTCTTCCGGCTTCGGTGGGTGCTGTCCCTTTTCTAATTTATTTTTTAGGAAAAAAGTTCACAAACTTTTGAATTATCAAAAGCGAAGGAGAGTTTAATTTTTAAAACTTCGAGATTTTTTTTCGCTACTCCGAATACGAATAAGCAAATGTAGGTTCTTCCCTGAGCAGGTGCTCGGAAATAGAGCGCAATACCACATCCCCTTTTTCAAAAACCCGTTGTTTCACCTTGTCCAATAATTCGGTTCCGCTTTCGATCAGGTCCTTCGAATACTCTCCCAGTTCAACCTGGTAGGCATCGGGGCGACAAACTTTTTCGTACTCATAAAAATACAACCTTTCGATCTCCCCGTTGAACTCCACGTTATGCTTCCGGATCAGGGAACGAATATTATCATTCACTAAAAACTTCAACTCGTTGTTGAGCATGTTCAACGCATTGAAAAATTCGAGTGTATCCAGGTCTTCCTTTTGCTGAATAAAGGAAAAACACATGAACAAATAATGCCCGGCCTCATCCATATCATACTTGGATGCAATGCGAGCCAGTTCTGAATATACTTTGAAACGAATCGTGGAATTCAGTTCCGTATCCAGCAGGCGGATGGTTTCAAAATAGGCATGCATCTCCTGCATATCATCTTCCTGTGCTTTGAAAATGGAAGCTTTCAATAAAGATGCTTCCGGGGATTGAAATTTTTGAATGGTTTCATCACAAACCGCTATCACATCACTGTGGCGTCCCTGGCCTGATTTTATCTCCGCTAAAATTAACAGATCATCTAATTTTACATTTCCTGAACTGTTTAATTTCAAAATGAACTCTTCTGCTTCCTGGTATTTGCCGAGACGGTAATAACAAAATGCTATCTTACTCAGATCGGTCTCGAAAAAATTGTATTGCCTGGTCAAATTCTCATACACTTCGATCACTTTCTGATACTCTCTTTTCCCGAAGTAAGAATTTATCTTGTCCAAATCAGGCTGAACCCGATCAAGTATATTATACATGACGTTGGGTTTCGGATTCGGATTCCTGAACGGTGAGTGAATATTTTCCATAATAGTTTAGTTAAAATTCAAAAATATAAAGATAAATGAGATAAACAAAAGATTTGATTGCGAATACTTTATCTTCTACGTAACCTTTTTTCAACCTGATGGAGCAACTTTGAAAATCCGGGGACTGATTTTAATAATCTTTGACTTATACCGTGTGCGCAATAGTAATGGTCATCAATTATCGGAGGTTAATTATTTGATGCGGCAGGAGTAATCGCCAATGATTGTTGAGCAGTGCATGAGTGGTTTTACCTGAACTTTCTATTTTGAAATAAATCAAGAATTAAAGTGAGCATGATCAATTCAATTCGTATCATTATTTATTTTTTTCGAACTTCTATTGATGGTTATGAAAATTGTAAAATTTTCGGGCAATGACCCTGTTCAAAAGCAATTTGCATCTGCATTGCGCAAAAATGTTCATGAATATTTTGCGGGAAAAAATCTTTCTGTCAAAGCAACCGCGGCCATGTATTTCAAGGCAATCGTTATGCTCACCCTATATATCGCTCTGTTTGTTTTTTTACTCACAATGCCAATGGGCTGGGGCTTTGCATTGCTGCTTATAATCCTTATGGGGATCGGTGAAGCCGGAATAGGAATGTCGGTGATGCACGAGGCAGCGCATGGTTCTTTTTCCGGAAAAAAGTGGATCAACCGATTACTTGCTTCAACGATGTACATGCTTGGAAGCAACACATTCAACTGGAAAGTTCAGCACAATTTATTGCATCACAGGTTCACCAATATTTACGGATTCGACCAGGATATTGAAACCCATTCGGTTATTCGCCTGTCCGACCATGCGCCTCTAAAAAAATTCCACCGGTTCCAGCACCGTTATACTTTTTTTCTTTATGGCCTGATGACACTTTCGAAATTAGTGACAGACTTCGGGCAATTAATGGATTTCAATAAATCAGGGATTACCCTGGAACAAAATCACGACCCGGTTAAAGAAAATGTGAAGTTGTTCTTTTCAAAGGTCATTTACCTTTCCATCATCATTGGATTACCGTGGAGGTTCACTAATTTTTCCTGGTGGCAGATACTTACAGGATTTTCTATTTTGCATGTAACTGCCGGGATGATTATGAGCACCGTGTTCCAGATGGCACATGTGGTGCTGAATACCATGCAGCCTCTCCCGAATGCAAAGGGCATTATTGAAAACGAATGGGCAGTTCATCAGATGAACGCCATTGCTGATTTTGCACGGAATAATCTTTTCCTGAACTGGTATATTGGCGGGCTTAATTTCCAGGTGGAGCACCATCTCTTCCCGAATGTGAGTCATATTCATTATCGGAAAATCTCTCCTATTGTTGAAAGAACCGCGCATGAATTCGGGGTCAGCTATAATTGCAATGCCACGCTGACAGACGCATTAGTTTCCCATTTCAGGAAACTGAAAGCATTGGGAACAATTCAGCATTTAGTGTGAGGAACGATTTTATTTATAACAGAAAAAAAGAGACCCGCTGAAAAAATAACTCTTAGATAATATACTTAAACAGGTTGAGAGCGATCCTTAAAAAACCGATTCCGCGATCTTCCTCGTGGTTTCACTCATTCCCATGGTGTAATAGTGCAACACGGGAACTCCGGCAGCCTTGAGTTCTTTTGATTGCTGAATAGCCCATTCGATTCCCACTTGTTTTACTTCTTTGTCGTCTTTACATTTTTCAACAGCCTGCACCAGTTCATTCGGAATATCAATATGAAACACTTTGGGAAGTATAGTGAGTTGTTTTTTGGTGGCAATAGGTTTAATGCCGGGAATTATCGGAATGTTGATCCCCATTTTTTTGCACTCTTCGCTGAAAAGGAAGAATTTTTTATTGTCGAAGAATAATTGTGTGACCATGTAATCCGCCCCACCGTCTGCTTTACGTTTCAGGAAATTAAGATCAGACTGCATATTCGGAGCTTCAAAATGTTTTTCGGGATAGCCTGCCACACCGATGCAAAAATGAGTAGGTGTGGCATTTTCCAGTTCCTCGTCTAAGTATTTTCCCTTATTCATATCAGTAACCTGCTCCAGCAATTCCAGTGAATTTTTATTTCCATCCGGTTCGGGAATGAAGCTTGATTCGTTTTTCACACTGTCGCCACGCAACACCAGTACGTTTTCGATTCCCAGGAAATTCAGGTCGATCAATGCATTCTCCGTTTCTTCTTTTGAAAAACCACCGCAGATCAAATGAGGAACTGCATCCACTTTATAACGGTTCATCAGGGCCGCACAAATGGCAACCGTTCCGGGGCGCTTACGGGTAAACACCTTGTCAAATCCACCATCTTTTCTTTTACGCAAAATAAATTCCTCGCGGTGGTAAGTTACATCTATAAAGGCAGGTTTGAATTCCATCAAAGGATCAATACCATTGTAAAGCGAATTGATATCTTTTCCTTTTAACGGGGGCAGTATCTCTATCGAAAATAAAGTTTGCTTAGCGTTTTTAATATAGTCGGTAATTTTCATGTTCGGTAAAAGAATTGCAAAAGTAACGGATTCAGGCAAATTTCATAAAGTCATCTCAGATACAATCCGATATAGCTTTAACAACTTTACTTAAAGATATTCTTTTATCGGGATGAACCTTTTTAGTCGTCATCAAAAAAGAATGGTCAACCCGATCTGCGGAATCAGCATGTCGGTAGTGGAAGTCTTGGTTTGATAGCTAACCAGGTTGCTCACCGGGTCGATCGTTATGGATGCTTTATCCACGTAAGTTGCCGTGGTCCCGTAAACATACATCAGTTTCATTTCGAACCTTACATTTGTGCTTCCAATGGCCAATCCGCCACCGTATCCGTATGTTCCTACCAACGAACTTGCCAGCGAAGTGCGATCTTCCGTTGATACAGACTGAAAATTCGGTTTTGAATACCCGCTTTTTAACTGGGTTTCAACAGTCACCTTGTTCACCCCGCTGAACAATCTGCCACCGGCTGTTCCTTCAAAAAACGGCACTATCAGCCCGTTGAAAAAACTGATCCTTGAAACTAACCCAAGCGAATACACGTTCATGTTCACCGCAGTGGTGACCTTATCCTGCGCATAATACAAATTCCGGTCATCATAGATCACATAATCGCTTTTACCACCGAAATAGAAATATTCGAAAGCACCACCAAGGTAAATATTCACAGGGCTTTTATCCTTTGTATCGCTTCCCAAAAAATTATACATACATCCAAACCCTACCCCGATTCCGGCATCCCCGTTACTTACCTCATAAAATTCATTCCGGCTGATTCCGAGGATCAAATTAAGATAGAACAACCCATAATTACTTTCCTTGTTGATGGCCTTGCCTGAAGATTCAATTAATGTACCGGGCTTTTTGGATTCATTCGTTGAATCCTGTACCGATTGGTTCCTGGAGGGAGAATTCCCGGGAGAGGATGATGAAGGCTGGCTGCCGGCAGGAACTTTGGACGGAACAGTGGTCGAATTATCTCTGATCTTACCCGAATTTGTTTTGGGATTCTGCGCATGAACAGAAAACAAATACACGGTCAATAACAATTGAAAAACTGTGATCTTTTTAATTTCCTTCATTAATATAGCATTCTTAAATCAACACTACCTGTTCCTGCCAAAATAACCCGTCTTATCTTATGGTCTGGTTTATGTGTTTTAAAACATCACAAG
>JBIOHI010000036.1:0-12549 GCA_044448845.1 Bacteroidia bacterium | reverse complement strand
TCTTCTAATTTTCATCCTTATGGTTCATTATATTTTGATGGAACTTATTTCTACGGAACAACTAATGAAGGTCCGGGAGCAGGTAGAGGAGGAACAATCTTTAAAATAAAACCTGATGGAAGTGGTTTCACTACACTATTGAATATTGATCAGGGTAGAAACCCTTATGGCTCCCTTATTTCTGACGGAACTTTTCTTTACGGAATGACGTATTCGAGTGTGCAAAATCTTAATGGTATTATTTTCAAAATAAAACCTGACGGGACAGGATATGCATCCATTTATAATTTCAATGGTTATTCTGATGGAGGTTCACCTTTGGGTTCCCTAATTTCAGATGGTATTTTTCTATATGGAATGACGAGAAGCGGTGGAATAAAAAAAAATGGAACAATTTTTAAAATAAAACCGGATGGGAGCAGCTTTGCGAAACTTTTTGATTTTGATGGTAGTTCAAATGGAAGCGCACCAAGGGGAGATTTATTTTATGACGGAAAATTTTTGTATGGAATGACGTTTCAAGGTGGTATCTATAGCGGAGGTACACTTTTTAAACTTAAAACAGACGGAACCTATTTTGTAAAACTTCAGGAATTCGGAGATCCCTCTTTTGGAGAGACTAACCCTTATGCTTCTCTTATTTCAGATGGTTCGAATTTATTTGGAACTGTTGACGGTGGGACTAATCATTTTGGTGCAGTATTTAAATTTGATTTAACCACAAATGGCATTAACAATTTATGTCAACAGAACGACATTATCATTTCACCGAATCCTGCAACAAACGAATTGAATATTCAAACAAAAACGGACCAAAAAGTCCAAGTCCAAATGTTCGATATGAATGGGAAACTAGTTCTTGAAGATTCGTTCATTCAAAATTTAACATTTAACATTCACAATTTGCCGAAAGGAATCTATTTCATCAAATGCACTGGCGAAGCTGGCGTGATGACGAGAAAAATAGTGATTGAGTGACCGCAAATTTTTCTGACTTCTAACATCTTTCACTCATAACACCCCACCGAAGGCTTCGAAGTATTTCTCGGCCTGCCTTTTAAGTCGGTATTTACATTTACAAAAATTCCATTTCCTTTGGCGGGAGAAGATGCCTGCAGGTCAAAATCGTTTTTCCCCACGTTATTGAACATCGGATCTTTATTGATGAGGTTGTTGTTAATATTCAACACCGAAGAATCTTTCACCGTTTTGATGATGCAATTCTGGATAACATTCTGCCCGCTGATATTTCCGCCTGCTGCACTGTTCAGTAAAAATTCATCGTCGAGCGCTCCGTAAATAATGTTGTTGATGCAAAAAGTGTTCAGCGGAAAAGTGGCGATGGTGTTTCCGTTGATGTCGGTGTAAGGAGTGTTATCCAAGAGAAAAGTCGGGTTGGTGCGGCTGAAGGTAGAATTGTATGTGATGAAAGTATTGTGATACAAATTGTAATTTCCTCCAAGCGCACCGATGAATGAATACTGTCCGCAGTTCGTAACTAAGTTATTAATGGCAGTTATATCCGAGAACAAACCAAACAATCCGAATGCCATCATATTTTTTATCACGCATTGCGAAACTAATAATTTAGGATCCTGGTTGTTGGAAAACGAATCTACTTCCACCCCAATGAATCCATTTTTTATCACTGCATTTTTTAAAATATTATCGCGGCTGTCGGTGAGAAAACGGATTCCGATCCATTGCCAGGGAACTTCCGCCCAATCAGGCTCCATGCGGTCGCCTTCGAAGATCACGGGATCAGCAGTTGTTCCATTCACGATCAAAGTGCCTGAAACCAAAAAACAGGATTTGACATGCGAGTAAATATGTGTTCCTGCATCAATCGTAAGTGTGCATCCATGCGGAACCAAAATGGAATCATAAATTACATACGGAATATCTTTTGTCCAGTGTAAATTATTGGTCGAACAATCCAAAACCTGGTTGCGTAAATAATGTGCCTGTCGCGCGTATCCGGCAATATTCACTGCCTGTGCATTTCCGTTCGTGTTAAAATCAATTTCGTCAAACACGATAAATGGTTTGGTCGGATCGTTGGAACTGCTTGCCGAATCGACATACATCTGGATAAAAATAATGATGGAATCTTTTCCGCGGACCAGTTTTCCCGAAACCGAATTGGCAGGTTGCCCGTCAATGTTCAACTTGTATCGTACCCATGGATTTCCTTTTAAGCTGATATTTACTTTTACGGCATTACTGCTTGGGTTGTAAACCCACAAGCGCTTTGTGACCGATAACGGCTGATTGGTTCCGTTCGCCACAAAAACCGTATCAAACCAAACGGTGTCTGATGAAAATGAAAGCCTGATGGACGAATCGGTGGATACCATATCGTCTTTGCGGCAAGCGAAAAAAAATTGCCACGCAACGAAAATAAAAACACCTGTTCGGAAAATTTTTCTGGTCACTACCGGTTTAGAATCTGCCGTAATATTACGGAAAATGTCGAAAAAAATTATTTCACAAGGTTTTCGAGGGCCGAATCAATATCCGGAAACTGAAACCGGAAACCTGCATCCATGATTTTTTTAGATGAAATATTTTGGTCAGCTAATATCATTTCCGACATTTCTCCAAGAAAATATTTTAGCATAAACCCGGGAACATTTGGCAGTAATAAAGGTTTATGCAAACGTGCCGCTATTTTCTTTACCATGGTTTTATGATCCACCGGTCCAGGGGCAGCGGCATTGAAAATTCCCTGCATGGAATGATCATGATCAGCTTTCATAAAAATCCGGCACAGGTCATCAATATGTATCCAACTCGTCATTTGATTCCCGTTTCCCAGAATGGTTCCCGAAAAATATTTTACCGGAGGGGATATTTTCTCCAAAAACCCTCCCTTTTCAGCAAGAACAATTCCGGTGCGGATAATAACAACCCGAATACCAAGTTCAGAAATTTTTTGTGCTTCCAGTTCCCAATCCCTGCAAACTGATGCCAGGAAATCATCGGCTACCGGGGAATTTTCATCCGCAATTCCGAATGTTTGATTTCCGTAGATCCCTATTGCAGATGCCGAAATAAAAGTTGTAATGGTATGTTCATTATTCTTCAAAGCTTCATAAAGCGAACGCGTATATTTAATCCGGCTGTCATAGATCTTTTTTTTAAAATCTTTCGTCCACTTGTGGCTTGCTATGCTTGTCCCGGCCAGGTTGAAGACCACATCGGTTTTTTTCAACCATCCCAAATCTTTTTCGGAATGATTCCATTGATACTTGTAAAATTTTTCGGAGAATCCGGGCTTTCTGCTCAGGAGGCAAATTTCATTTCCCGAATGGTTCAACAGGTCACCAAGCCTTTTGCCGATCATCCCTGAACCGCCCGATATCAGATATTTCATCGCTTGTTGCAATTTGATTTCAAAACAAAAGTCTGTTTTCTTTGTTGCAACTTTTATAGAAATCTTTCCACAAATAAATTGAGTTCGTATTCCATCAAAGATATCGAAGCCGTTTCGGGGATCAAATCGCACACGTTGCGCATTTGGGAGCAGCGGTATAAAATTCTTTCTCCCAAACGTACCGAGACCAATATCCGTTTTTACAACGATGACGATCTCAAACTGATCCTCAACATCAGCATCCTTAACCGGTACGGGTACCGCATTTCGGAGATCTCAAAAATGTCATTCATCCAGATCAACGAACTCATTCAAAAGATCTCGCTGAATAAAAACGAATTCAGTTTGCAGGTGAAATCGCTGGTGCAGGCAATGATGCTTTTTGATGAATCCAACTTTCAAAAAATATTGAACACCAACATCGATCAAAGCGGGCTGGAGGCAACCATGGTGAAGATCGTTTTCCCGTTTCTGAATGAGGTGGGCGTGTTATGGCAAACCGGTGCTGTGCAGGTGTTTCACGAACACTTTGCTTCCAACATCATCAAACAAAAGATACTGGCACAACTCGATAAACTGAAGGTGAGTTCTTCCAAACATCAGAAACGCTTTTTATTGTTTCTTCCCACTCATGAACAACATTCCATCGGTTTGACTTTTGCGGATTATTTATTGCGTAAAAATGGTCACCGCACACTTTACCTCGGGCGCGAGATCGAGCTCACCGATATCAAACAACTCCTCAAAACTCAAAATTTCGATTACGTTTTTTCCATTCTTTCGGTTTCTGTGACCGAATATGAAAAAAAGAAATTTATGGATAACCTGGTTGATACCTGCGGCAACTGCAAAATTCTACTCACCGGGAAACAACTTATCGACTTTGGAATTCATTTGCCGGAAACAATCAGGCTGATCAGGTCGGTAGAAGAATTCACCTCAGTGATCGAAAATCTTTGAAAAAAGATTAAATAAAAACCTGTTGTGCTATCAAGACAAACTTTTATCAAAGTTTTTTCTTCGTACTTTTCCTTAGATGAAAAGTACCAAACCTGCCTGCCTTTCAAGCCAACGCTTCGGCAGGCAGGTTTGCCGATCCCGTACTTTCATCAAAGGGATCGACATTCAGGAAACACGACCGAAAATGTGTTGAACTTTATGGCGCAGGGAATTGGAAGCATATCACGAGTCACGCGTTTTGGATCGACATCTTCCGCGTGACGGCTTGATATGCGCGGGATAGAGTTCAACTTGCATTTTCAAGTGTTTCCTGTAAGTCTTGATTTTTTTTGGTTCTTTTTTATCAAGAAAAAAGAACGAGAAAAGGAATTTTTATAGCACCAGACGTTAAATAAAAATCATCTTCTATTTTTTTTCATCACTTCCACCCATCATCACTTCCTGGAGTTGTTCCTGGGTGACCACCTGGTAATCGGATGGCACCATGAATTTATCATCCGAAACCTTTTTTGAAGAAATCGTTTTTGCTTTTATCTTCATGGTCATTCCTCCTTGTTTCATCGAAAATTCCATTAAAAATCCTTTGATGCCTTTAAACATCTTCCGGTCGCTTCCAAGGCTCATCATTGGAAGTTCGTCAGTATAAAAACAATCGATGTGCTCCGGTTTTCCGCTTTCTGTGTAAGTGACTATCGCTTTCCTGCAAGTGTATCCTGCGATCATTTTTGTTTCGGTGGTCTGAGTGATCTTCAGATCGGGGTAAGCATTTTTTAACCCCTTTGGATCGTTCATTAAACTATCTTCGTTGATTTTCATCGCGATTTTCTTTCCCATCATATCGAGCAGTAAAATGGATTCTTTGGTGATCGAATTGCCGATATTCACGGTGGTTCCCATTACCGTTTGCATCTCGGCACGCGACTTTTCATTTTTGAAAAAAACCGTCATCGCCTTTGGAAGCATGCCTTCCATGTCCTTCATGTCGGAAGTCATTTCGGGATAGGTGATCTCAAATTCCACCAGGCCTTCCTTTAATTTTTGTGCATAAACCTGAAATGAAACAACGAGTGTGACAAACAAGAAAAAAGTTTTTTTCATGCAGGTGAAAGCTACCAGGTGATCTTTTCTTTATTTAAAAAAGCAGTGATACCTCTTTTATAATCTTCACTTCCTCTCGCTTTCACATTCATTTCCGAAGCATAGTTCAGGTCATCACGGAGGTTGAGGTTTTCGATCCGGTTAAGCATTTCTTTCGCGATCGATAAAGATTGCCCGGATGTGGTGGTGCAAAGTTTTTGTGCGAAATGTGTTACCTCATCTTCCAGGCTCGATGGGGTGACGAGGTAATTGATCAGCCCGAGTTGAAGCGCCAGGTCACCGTCCACCAAATCACCGGTGAGCAAAAGTTGCTTGGCATGGTTCTCCCCGATCTTCCGGATTAAAAATACCATCACGATGGCCGGAACAAATCCAATTTTTACTTCCGAATATCCAAAAGTGGATGAAGGTGTCGCGAATGAAAAATCACACACCGTGGCGAGACCACATCCACCTGCAACAGCGGCACCGTTCACCTGCGAGATCACTACTTTGGGTGAAAGATAGATCATGCGTAAAAGCCGCATCAGGTTCTTGGAGTCAGCCAGGTTAGCGGCAGACGTACTCTTGTTCAGATCCTGGAGATACTCGAGATCGGCACCGGCGCAAAATGAAGGTCCGTTCGCTCGCAGAACAATTACCTTGCAGTTGTTGTCGGTTTCGGCTTTCCCGAAAACTGTTTTTATCTCCGCCATGAATTCGGCATTCAGAGCGTTTCTCTTTTCAGGGCGATTAAGGGTTATGTAACCCACGCGGTCTTTAACCTCGTATAAAACAAAATTACTCATAATGATTTATGCAATGATAAATCAAATTTATAATAACCGGATTTAATTTAATTCACACTGTGAATGAAAAATCCCTTTTCTTTTACATCGAAAATCTTATCGGCCTGTTCCCCGAAAACCTTTCTTACTTTTTGAGAAGATAAATGATTCAATCCACTGCTTAGTACAAGGCTTCGGGCCGGCCATTGAATGATCTCCCCGGGAATGGAATGAGCAAGGATCAACCATTCACCATGGCGGTAGTCTCCACCGTTTAATTTATCGGAAATTAAAAAAACATGTGAATTAAAATGTACCTCCTGCGAGCCTGAACCGAGAATTTTAACTCCCGGTTCCTTAATACCACAATGCCAAAGGTGTTGACGAATGTGAAACTGCATCTTGCTTTTATCGGCCAGTAAAAGGGAATCAGCAAGAAGCAGGTTGTTTTGCCCCTGGATGAAATTCACGGCTGTGAACCCGTTGATATTGTAAACGACCATTTCTTTTCTTGAACGATTCTCGAAAAATCGCTGGTCGCTAAACATAAAAACAATGCAGGCTGAAGCCAGGGATGCAGAGAACAGGTAGGTTCGTCTTTGCAAAAAATAAGCGATCAGAAAAGAAAGAAAAATAAATATTATCAATGCCTGGATAACAGAAATGGAAATTCCGCTGATGAATGAATAAGGAATTTTTTCGGTGAATTGAACAATAGAATCCGTGAGCCAGATCCCCCAGCACATGAGCTTCCCGATCCATACTGCGACCAAAGTTATCTTCGACACCGCGATCAAAAGAATTCCTGCATAAATAATAATCGTGGTGAGCGGAATAATGATCAGGTTGGAGAAAATAAAGTAATTCGGGAACTGGTGAAAATATAAAAGACTCAAAGGAAAAGTGGAAACCTGCGCGGAAATGGAAACGGAAATGATCTTCCATATCTCATCACCGAGCCACGAACTTGCATTGTACCAGTGGTACACATAAGGTTGTATAAAAACGATCCCGATCACGGCCATATAACTCAGTTGAAAACCAACATTTGCAATGATGTTCGTATCGAAACAGGTTAAACAAAAAACCGAAATGGCAAGTGTATTATAAATATTGGTTGGGCGGCTCAACATTCGTCCGATAATGATAAAAGTGAACATAACGGTTGCGCGCAAAATGGAAGGAGACATTCCGCAGAGCAACGAATAGATCCAAAGACAAAGAATGATGATCACATTCTTGATGAATTTCAACTTCCTGTTCTTGTCCATAAATTTCAGCATCATGCCAATGATGACGAAGATCAAACCCACGTGCATGCCTGAAACCGCAAGTACATGCAACGTTCCCGTGTTGGCGTACGCCTGCACGATATCGGGATCAATTTCGTCATCGTAACCGTAGAGTAATGCCTGCGCAACAGCCACTTCTTTTTTTGAAACGATAAATTCGGAAAGCGTTTTGCGGAAATAATCCTGCACCGAATAAACCCAACTGTAAAGGGAATTAATTTTTTTTATGTTGAGCTTTTTAACATCGCCTCGGGGTAAAAATGTTTGGTAATGCACGTTGTTAAAATGCAGATACCGTTTGTAATCAAACTCGCCAGGATTTTGTGGTGGCGGCACTTCACGGATGATATCTTTTTTCACCAAAAGAATATCCCCGTATTTCAATTGCCTGGTTGATGAATCTTTTGAAATATAAAGTACTAGGTTCCCGGTGCATTTTTTAACTTCATTATTCGAATCAAGCAGTCCAATTATTTTTGTATGAAAGCGAAGTGACTTTGTTTTTTCTGCATAAGGTTCATCCACATTCGCGATCAAAAAACCGGTTGAATTTATTTTTGAAAAATGATCTTCCTTGAATAATTCATTTTGAAAAACGGATAAGGATATTCCGAAAAAATAAAGCGTGGCACTCAGCAGGATCCCGTTGAGCAACGCGTACCGGAAACGTTTCAGAAATAAAAAAGCAAGAATAAAGGAAGCAAACGAGACAAGAAAAGCAGAAAATGAAAAACTAAAATTACAGGGCAAAAAAATGGAAGTCGTGATCCCGAGCACAAAAGGAACCAGGAAACGTACGAAAGGCACTTTGTTCCAAAATGAGTAATGAAGATGCATAGCCGGGTCAAAAATAAATAAAACTTTTTTATTATGAAACTGTTAGAGTAAGCAGACAAAAATTTATTTTCGAAAAAAAATTATCATGCAAACACTTTTATTTCTTCACAATCTCATCCGCTGGTGCATTCTCATTGCCGGCATTTACGCCATTACCAAAGCCGCACTTGGCTATTTCAAAAAAAGAGCATTCACTGCTGCCGACAACAAGTCTCAGCTTTTCTTTGTACTTTTTTGCCACACCCAATTGCTCATCGGTTTGATCCTATACTTCATCAGCCCGGCAGTGGATGAAGCTTTCCGCTCCGGAAAAATGATGACGGATGCGGCATATCGTTTTGTAGCTGTGGAACATATTGCTACGATGATCATTGCTATTGCGTTCATTCAAGCCGGACGGATAGTTTCTAAAAAAGCAACGGAAGATGCTGCCAAACACCGCAAAGCACTCATCTTCTTTTCCATCGGCATGCTGCTGATCCTTTCACGGATTCCGTGGCACAAGCCGCTGATACCGGGGATGTAGACTGTTTGTCCAACTACGCTAAACGTTCACTACACGAAACGTTTCGTGAAGTGTAGCTTCGTTGGATAAATGGTTGCGTAACGTTAACCATTACCTTTTCACTAAATGAAAAGTCAACATTATTCGAAAGCTTCATCGAATATTTTTTTGCAGCTAAATTGTTGAATCTTATTTTTGCGATCTGATCCATTCCACCAAATCATTCACCAAATATTCCGGCACATTCGCTTTCACGGCATATTCCTCTCTTCCGGGCCTTCCCACACCTTCCATGAATAGGTGATTGAGTTTGGGATACAGTTTGAAGGAAACATTTTTTTTGCCGGCTAAATTTTTTTTCCAAAGATCAAAATCTTTCACGGTGATCTCAAAATCGCGTTCGCCTTGTAAAATAAAGATCGGGATCGTTAATTTTTGTGCCGCTTTAAAACGGTCGTAATTGCACAGCGAGTTCCAGTAATAAACCGTGGAGAAAGGCAAAGAATCCTCGGGAAGCGTGAGCGGTAATTTTTTTCCGTTCAGATACAACGCGTGCCGTTTCATATCTGCAAGATTTTTCCTGGCAGCTTCATTAATTTCCGCTCCATCATATAAATAATTGAGCTGATCGGTAAGCAACTCCGAAAAATTTCTTCCGTTTGCTGCCAGCATGATCAACCCGCAAACCTTATTTTGCTGCGCAAACCAGGGCGCGAGTTCACCTGCCTGGTCATGCCCCGCGATGAAAATTCTTTTTGCGTTGATCTTTTTTGACGACTTCAAAAAAATTATCGCATAACCCACATCATCGAGGTATTCTTCTTTGATCGTGAGGTTTTTCCCAACATACTTGTCGGATATGAGTTGAGAACCGTAAGCGAAGGTTCGTTTATCGAAACGCAACACGGCAATCCCTTTGCCTGCAAGTCCCCACGCCATGTCCTTGAACATTTTATTATCGCCTTTCGTTTCATCTTTATCCTGCGGTCCCGAACCGCCCACCAATAAAACACAGGAAGGATCTTTCACATTTTTCGGAATTGTAAAAATCGCTTCGAGCAGGTAAGGCGGTTTGCCAATATTCACTTTGTACTCATCAAACAAAAGTGAATTCACGTATTCGGGAGCACCGTAACCGAATTGCGGATAAAACTGCAACGAAATTATTTCGAGTTTGCTGTTGAACATGATCCTGAATTCCATTTTTGCATTATTGGAATAACGAATGATCGTTTGCGATAAATAAAATCCTGAAATGGTATCAATGTTGGTTTGCCCGAAATACCCGAACGAACCAAAATGTTTATCATACATCTCCCACTGGTTGGCGATTTGTTTGGAGGAAAGAGTTTGCAAAAGGGAAGAGTCAAATCCTTCCGTGAGGTGATCATAATTTTTTGTTTTCAACTGTGAAATTATTTTTTGCGAACGTTCATAAATTTTTTCCTTATTGGATTGGGAAAATCCGGAAACAGAAAAGAAAACAAAACTGAAAAGCAAAAAATTCTTCGACATCTTACAAATATGAACAATCACCGAACGAAAAAAAACCGTTCATTCTCATTCGAAAAAAATTAATCCCTACATTTGCCCGATTTTAAAGTACTGATCTCATATGCCAACTATTTCTTCCAAAGGTAATTCCATGCCCGCATCCCCTATCCGCAAACTGGTCCCGTATGCCGATGCCGCCAAGAAACGCGGGATCAGGATCTATCACCTGAATATCGGCCAGCCGGATATTGAAACACCTGAAACAATGCTGGACGCCATCAAAAATTCAAACATTAAGGTTTTGGAATATTCACATTCGGCCGGATTCGAATCGTACCGGAAAAAATTATCAGGGTATTATAAAAAGTATAACATACAAGTGGATGCCTCCGAAATGATCATCACCACCGGTGGATCGGAAGCGATACAAATTGCGTTGATGACCTGCTTCAACCCGGGCGATGAACTGATCATTCCCGAACCGTTCTATGCCAACTATAACGGGTTTTCCTGCGCTTCAGGCATCGCTATCAAACCGGTGAAATCAGTGATCGAAAATGGTTTTGCCTTGCCGGCCATTTCCGAATTCGAAAAACTCATCACTCCGAAAACAAAAGGGATCATGATCTGCAATCCCGGAAATCCAACCGGTTATTTGTATTCGAAACAGGAACTTGAGTTACTGAAAGAATTAGTAAAAAAATACGATCTTTTTTTATTGAGCGATGAAGTGTACCGCGAATTTTGTTACGATGGAAAAGAATATGTTTCGGTAATGCATTTGGATGGAATTGACAGCAACGTGATCCTGCTCGATTCGATTTCGAAAAGGTACAGCGCCTGCGGGGCAAGGATCGGTGCGCTCATTTCAAAAAATAAAGATGTGATGCAGGTCGCTTTGAAATTTGCACAGGCACGGTTAAGTCCTCCTACTTTCGGGCAGATCGGTGCAGAAGCGGCACTTGATACCCCGAAAGAATATTTTGACAAAGTTCAGAATGAATACGTGGAACGCAGAAATTTTTTGGTGGACTCATTGAATAAAATTCCTGGTGTTTTTTGCCCGAAACCCAGCGGAGCATTTTATTGCATTGCGCGATTGCCGGTGGATGATGCCGATAGATTTTGCCGGTGGTTGCTCGAATCATTTGAGTTCGAAAAACAAACGGTGATGCTTGCACCGGCTTCGGGATTTTATTCCACCCCCGGAAGTGGGGCAAATGAAGTTCGTCTTGCTTACGTGTTGAATAGAACGGATCTGAAAAACGCGATGACCTGTTTGGAGAAAGCGTTGCAAGTTTACCCGGGAAGGAAGTAGTTAGTGGTCATTGGTCAATCGGTGGTTACACGCCATACCGTCATTCGTCTGTGTATGGTTAGTAAATTAGTTCGAATTCATATTTCGTAAAACTTGATTTATCAAAATTTTTCGGTAACATTTGCTCAAATAATTTCATGCCGCACTTCAGTATTAAAACGATTTTACCCGTTTAATAACGGCTGCGTCGCATATATAAACAAGTTAGCGGCTATGGTCGCAGACTGCAAACCGAGAATTATTAATTATTAAAAAACAGACATGACAAAAGAAAATAAACTTCCGATTTGGTGGATTCTCATTTTAGTTCCAATGGGTGTCGGTTTGACAACACTATTCTTCTCAATGCTTGGTGACAAATCAATTGTTGTTCAAAAAAGTTTAGGGATTTCACAAAGTAGAATGTTTGCGCTGCTAATTTATAATGCTGCGACAGGACTTGCTGTATTAACTTATTATTTTCTTTTAAGAAGCAAAAATCTGACACTAAATAAAGCTGGTTATCGCGGACAGTTTACCAAATCAGGAATTTATTCTGCCCTGACATGTTTTTTAATTGCTGTATTTATTTATCCCTTAATTCAAACAATTGTCGGCAAGTTTAACTTACCTATGATGTGGGAAAAAATCGGATCAACTCCTGTGCAGCAAAATCAAACTCAAGACATTTTTTTAGCACTGCTGACAGCCGTTATTTTAGCACCTTTGACAGAGGATACAATTTTTAGAGGATATGTTTTGGAAATGCTTAATGAAAGATTTGGCAAATGGACAGGAATATTTGTTAGCTCAATAATATTTGCCGGTCTTCATTACGGTTTTTTCGGACCAGGCATGACAATTTATATGTTCTTTTGGGCAATCCTGACCGGATATTTGTATGTACGATTTAAGAATATTTA
>JBIOHI010000035.1:0-12684 GCA_044448845.1 Bacteroidia bacterium | reverse complement strand
CCAAAGGCAACCTTTTACAGTCCTTCTGATATGGCCAAACACAGCGTGGAAGAAGATGAAGACCTCGTGACCGAAACGCTTGCCAATATTTATTTCCGGCAGGGAGCCTACAAAAAAGCCATCCGGGCCTACGAAAAATTATGCTTGATATATCCTCATAAATTGTCTTACTTTGCCGACCTTATTCAAAAAATCAAGGAATTAAACAACGAATAGATTATGTTTTTATTTATCGCCATTATCATCATTATCTCCTGCATCCTGCTAACCTTCATCGTGTTGATACAAAACCCGAAGGGCGGTGGTATTGCAGCTAATTTCATTGCCCCGCAACAGATCATGGGAGCCAAACGTTCGACTGATGTGGTGGAGAAAGCAACGTGGATACTTGCAGTGATTCTTATTTCATGCTCGCTTTTATCGAATTTCTTCCGGCCGACAGGGGAAGGTGAATCCACCGTTCAGGATTCACGCATCAAAGAAAACCTGGAGCAGGCACCGAATCCTCAGGCACCGCAACAACCGCAGCCTCAGCAGCAACAACAGCAGGGACAGCCGGGTGCTCAACAACAACAGAAATAAACGTTTTGATTTTATAGAAATGAATTGCCTTCCGAAAGGGAGTCAATTTTTTTTGTTCTGTTTTACGCCTCATTAATAAACCGCATCAGCATTCTTTTCGCAATGGGAATAATCGTTTCATCCAGCGGGTAATCGTATTTGGTTTCTACAAAAAATGTGGCCGGGTTTGGTAATTTCTTCCGGTTCTTTATCATATCAATTTTGATATTCTCGGAAGTGTTGATGTAACTGGTGTGATAGGTGGTGAGGTACTGCGTGTAAACCGAACGGTAAGGTTCATCGTTGTGTTCGAAGAATTTCAATTCGTATTCGTACACTTTGATCTGCGGCATCTTTCCGTCATGAACCAGCATATAGCCTTCGTTACGGTAAATGGGTAAAATTCCAACCGGTGACATATTTATTTCCTTCTCGATGAATTCGTAAATTTCCTTTCCCTCGTCAATGTGTTTTTTTATTTCAGGAACCGAAAAACTAACCACCTGCTCGAGGTGATCCATCAGCTCGTCATTCGAAATTACTTTGGTAAAAGCAATGCGAAGGTTCTTCAGGTCGATCTCGGTGAGGTGTTGCGGAAACGAATTGTAAATGGAATTTTTCTGTTCCATAAAAGTTTTCAGGTTCCGGTAATGAAAAACCAGGTCGGAAAGCTGCGGATACAGTTTGGTTTGGTTGAATTGAAGATGCACATCTTTCAAATAACCAAGCAACACATATTTCTTGAATTCAAAATCGGGGAGGTCTTCGAAGAACCAGTTTGGATGCAGTACTTTCATGAGAGTTACCTTTTATTTGATAACGTAAAGTTAACGAATAGTTGTGTCAAAGCAAAGTCAAATCAACAGGAGGAATGTTGAAAAGTGAATCAGAATTTTTTGCGCAGGGTCCCCGAAATGCCAATGAAATATGGATACTGCTGCACCCAGTTGTCATTTCCAGTGATGGAAGTGATGCTCATTTTAAAGGTCGGTACCACCCCGATGGAAATTTTCTCGCTGATGTGGTAAGAAACGGAAGGATAGAAATGAAAAAAGAAATTATTTTTTATCCCGGGGAATGCATCCTTATCGGTAAGGATCAAAACTCCTACATTATCATAAGATACATAAGCGGCATCAACACCCGAAATGAATGCGTAACTCACACCGGTGGTGATCTCGAAATCGAATTTCTTTTTTTGAAAAAAGGTATAAGTTATCAGTAACGGAATTTCGGTCCAGGTATATTTAATGCGGTAGCTATTCGAATTGCCGGAAGTGATGGAATCATTTTGATTGGCCATTTTAACTCCATGTTCGGTGATGGCTGCATGTGTTGAATTGGGTGTAAGTGTATCGAAATTAAATTGCTGGCTGAAATTGCTCACCATGATGCCTGAAGAAATTCTCCATTTTTTATTCAACTCATAATTTAAAAAGAACGCACCGTTCCAGTCAGAGGATGGAAGTTCAATTTGTTTTCGAAGGGAAATGTTATCCTTTAAATTTAAATTCGATGAGGAAGGCGCTAACAAAATATTGTAGCACTCGTGAATACCGGTTAAAGCCGAAATAGAGAACCGGGTCAGCTCCTCACCTGATTTCTTTTTAAAATTTCCAGGATTAACGTTTGTTAAAGTATCAGCTTTTGCAATGCTTTCAGCAGGTTTGACTAAGGATGAATCTTTTTTCGCAAAAGGAGGAACGGATTTAGTTGTTATTACCGAGTCAACTTTTGCAACGGGGTTTGGATTTTCGGATTCCGTTTTTACCGTCTCAGGATTTTGTCGAACGATATTGTTTTTTGGTTCAACATTTTTTGCGACAGTTAAATTATTTCCGGAAAAAATAACAGGTGGAACTTTGGCGGAATTATTTTTAAATGCCGGTGACCGGCCTGCTTTTTTATTTACCTTTATTTCGCCTGATTTGATCGAAAGAGTCTCCGCAACTTTTTCAACCGGAATTATTTTTTCCGGGATCAGCTTTTCATTTCGGTGTTCTACTGTTTCTGATTCCCCTTTAGAAGGTTTACTGTTTTCATTTTTCAATTCAGGAATGGAACTCCCGGAGGCAATATTTTTTTCTCCCTGAACATTATTTTTAAAATATTGAAATCCGAAGTATCCCGAAGAGCCAATAAATAAAAGTACCAGCGGTATCCACAAATATTTTCTGTAACCCAATTTACCGGAAACAGTGATTTTTGATTCAATATTCTCCCATATCTTCGGATTCACTTTGGGAAGGAAATGATCCGCTTTTTCGGCAACACCAACCTCAAGTTCATCGCGGGATATTTCCGAAGCGATTTTTTCCCATACCGGTTCCGAAGGTTTGTATTCCGCATCCCCCAGCCGTTCTTTCAGCTTCTTTTCAAATTCTTTATTTCGGTTCCTTAAAAGGTTCATTTAATATCTGGTAATGTTTTAATAATAATTGCTGCATGAATGATTTTGCCCGCGAGTATTGCGATTTGGAAGTTCCTTCAGCTATCCCCAGAATTTCCCCTATCTCGCGGTGGGTGAATCCTTCCATTGCATACATGTTGAATACCACCCGGTACCCTTCAGGCATTTGCTGCACCAGGGCAATGATCTCTTTCACCGCGATCTTTTCGATGATCTGGGCATCAAATTTCCCTTCCACGTTTTGATCGTCCAGCGATTCACGGAATTCCCTGGTCCGCGCCTTGAACATGTTGATGGCGGTAAACACCATGATCCTTCGCACCCATCCTTCAAAACTTCCGTCATTCCGAAAACTTCCGAGGTTCTTGAAAACCTTTATAAATCCCTCCTGCAGCATGTCTTCGGCTTCCGCCCGGTCTTTCGCATAGCGCATACAAACTCCCAGCATTTTGGAGGCAAAACGGTCGTACAACTGTCGCTGGCAAATTGCTTTGCCGGCAAGGCATCCATCGATGATCTCCCGTTCGTTTACTGCCATCCTGTTCATTCAGTCAAAAATAACTTCTAAATGGTTGCCTTACCTATATTTTTTAATTTAAATTCCTTTGGGAGAAAGAAATTCGGGTTAACTTTGCCGCCCTTCCCGATGAAAAACTGTCAGCCTTTTCCAAGCGGCACAGTAAATGATAAAATCGGGTACGAAAAATTCAAACATTAAAAACTAAATAAATTATGTCAGTATCATTAAAACCTTTGGCAGACCGCGTTCTGGTTGAACCCGCTGCAGCAGAAGAAAAAACCGCATCAGGAATTATCATTCCGGATACCGCAAAAGAAAAACCCCAAAAAGGCAAAGTGATTGCCGTTGGCGGTGGTAAAAAAGACGAACCCATGACCGTTAAAGCCGGTGATACCGTTCTCTATGGTAAGTATGCCGGGACAGAGATCACGGTGGATGGCAAAGAGTACCTCATCATGCGCGAATCAGACATTTTCGCAGTAGTGTAAATTAGTTCACAGTTAATAGATCATGGTTCATAGCCATTCAACATTTATCATTCAACATTTAACATTTAATAAATAAAACATGACAAAGAAAATTCAGTATAGCGTTGATGCCCGCGAAGGTTTGAAACGTGGCGTTGACGCATTGGCTAATGCCGTAAAAGTAACGCTCGGTCCGAAAGGACGCAATGTGGTGATCGACAAAAAATTCGGCTCACCTGCAGTAACCAAAGACGGTGTGACCGTTGCAAAAGAGATCGAATTGAAAGATCCGCTCGAAAACATGGGAGCCCAGATGGTAAAAGAAGTGGCTTCAAAAACTTCGGATATTGCCGGAGACGGAACTACAACCGCCACAGTTTTGGCACAAGCGATCGTAACAGCCGGCTTGAAGAACGTAGCAGCAGGTGCCAACCCGATGGATCTGAAACGCGGTATCGACAAAGCTGTTGAAGCTGTTGTTGAAAATCTGAAAAAACAATCTCAAAAAGTGGGTGACGACACCAAAAAGATTCAGCAGGTGGCAAGTATCTCTGCCAACAACGATGACGTGATCGGTAAACTGATCGCTGATGCGATGGAAAAAGTTGGTAAAGAAGGTGTGATCACGGTAGAAGAAGCAAAAGGTACCGAAACCGAAGTGAAAACAGTGGAAGGAATGCAGTTCGACCGCGGTTATCTTTCGGCTTATTTCGTTACCAATGCCGATAAAATGGAAGCAGAGTTGGAAAGTCCATACATTCTTATTTACGATAAGAAAATTTCGAACATGAAAGAATTACTTCCTCTTTTGGAAAAAGTAGTTCAAACAGGAAAACCTCTTTTGATCATTTCGGAAGATGTGGAAGGCGAAGCTTTGGCCACTTTGGTGGTAAATAAAATTCGCGGTTCTCTGAAAATTGCTGCCGTTAAGGCACCGGGATTCGGTGACCGCAGGAAAGCCATGTTGGAAGATATCGCCATCCTTACAGGCGGAACGCTGATCAGCGAAGAACGAGGTTACAAACTGGAAAATGCCGATATGAGTTATCTCGGTATGGCTGAAAAAATTACCATTGATAAAGACAATACTACCATTATAAATGGTGCCGGAAAAAAAGCCGACATCACTGCCCGTGTTAACCAGATCAAAGCACAAGTGGAAAGCACAACTTCCGATTACGATAAAGAAAAATTACAGGAACGCCTTGCTAAATTAGCCGGTGGCGTTGCTGTTCTTTATATCGGAGCTGCTTCCGAAGTGGAAATGAAAGAAAAGAAAGACCGCGTGGATGATGCTTTACATGCTACCCGCGCTGCCGTTGAAGAAGGAATCGTTGCCGGTGGTGGAGTTGCTTACATCCGTTCCATCGAAGTTCTTGATAAACTGAAAGGTGTAAACGAAGACGAGAATACCGGAATCCAGATCATTCGCAGGGCGCTCGAAGAGCCGCTTCGCCAGATCGTTGAAAATGCGGGCGGGGAAGGTTCTGTAATTGTTCAGAAAGTGAAAGAAGGAAAAGGAGATTTTGGTTTCAATGCGCGCACTGATGTTTATGAAAATCTCATCGCTGCCGGTGTTATTGATCCTACCAAAGTTTCGAGAGTTGCTTTGCAAAATGCTGCATCTGTAGCAAGCATGATACTGACAACCGAATGTGTGTTAGCTGACGAAAAAGAAGAGAAAGCCGGAATGCCTCAAATGCCGGGTGGCATGGGAGGTATGGGCGGAATGGACTACTAAAAATAAGTTGGAGGTACAAAGTAAGATTTACGAAGTGCTTTCATAATATTAAACCTGGATCGGTTCCGATAATAATCGGAATCATTCGGGTTTTTTGTTTGTTTTATTTTTGTATTTTTACAACCTCAAATTTTATTTATGAATAATACCTACATCCACCGCATTTTGATTTTTGCATTCGTGTTTGTCTTGTGCGCTTCCAATCCTCCATATGGCTGGGTCGCCAGCGGCAGCAAAGTGAAAAGTTATGACATGAGCATAGCCAAAGGTGCCGGTGTAAACGGGGGAGACTGTGCCACCATAAAATCCATCGAAGAAAAGATAGTTGGTTTTGGTACTTTAAGGCAAACTATTTCTGCCGCTAAATATGCCGGAAAGAAAATCAAATTGACCGGGCAACTCAAAGCTGAAAATATCACCAATAAAAAATGGGCCGGATTATATATCGCTTTTAAAGACAAGGTTCTCACGGGAACATTTAAGGATATTCAAAAATCACCCGAAACCGGGAAATGGAATGCCGGTTGGCAGGTGTGCGAAATAGAAGTGGTCATTCCTGCATCCGCCAAGCATATATCTTATGGCGCACAATTGACCGGTACCGGGCAACTCTGGTTCGATGAAATGAAGATCGAGATCATCAGCAGTGTGGGAGTGGTTGAAAATAATAAAGATACCCTTCGAACCAATAAAAAACCTGTCAACTTAAATTTTGAAGACTAAATCATACCACATGAGAAATTTTATAAAATATTTCGCTTCAGCTACTTTACTTGTGATACTTGTGTCTTTTGATAATCCTAAAGGATGGTTCATTGCCGGTGACAAACCGGGTAATTATGAATTAAGCCTGGCTTTGAAAGAAGGAATAAACAACGGAAATTGTGCCACCATTAAATCTGTCGCCAAAAAAATAAACGGGTACGGAACCATCATTCAAAGCAGCAGTCCGGAAGAATTTTTTGGTAAACGGATAAAAATGACGGGTTTTATTAAAACCAAACTGGTTGATAACTGGGCGGGTTTGTTTTTAAGAGCCGATGTGGGAAGCATCACGGCTTCATTGGATAATATGGAAGAACGTCCGATCAAAGGAACTACGGATTGGAAAAAATATGAGATCGTAATTGACATTCCTGCAAATGCCACACAGATCGCTTATGGAGCTATTCTGTTCGGTACCGGCCAGGTTTGGCTGGATAATATCAGTTTTGAGGTCGTTGATAAAAAAACTCCGGTGACCAGTTCCATATTTCCGGAACCACTGAACCTGAATTTCGAGCATTAATTTTTAATGATTACCTGCCCTCTGTTTTAAGAAAGAATTTTATCCTCGATAACTTAATGAACTATTATGTTGATTGACAGTTTCGGAAGAATTCATAACTACCTCAGGATCTCATTGACGGAATCCTGTAACCTTCGTTGCAAATATTGCATGCCCGAAGATTATACTTTTCCGAAATCCTTACCCGCACATTACATGACAGCCGATGAAATATTCGAGATCACTAAAATATTTATTGCGCTTGGAGTAAAAAAAATTCGCTTGACCGGTGGTGAACCTTTGGTAAGAAAAGATGCAAAGAAAATTATTGAATCTCTTTCTGAATTTTCTTCTCCTGAAAATAATCCGGAAATAAAATTAACCATCACTACGAATGGAATTTTGGTGCACGATTTTTTGAGCACTTTCCGGAAAGCAAATATCCGTTCAGTGAATATGAGCCTGGATACCCTGATTCCAGAGCGGTTTGAAGCTATCACCAAACGGAATCACTTTCACAAGGTGGTTTCCAACATGCACCTGTTGCTCCAAAATAATTTTCACGTTAAACTAAATGTGGTGGTGATGAAAGGCGTGAATGAAGATGAACTCACTGACTTTATTCAACTCACCCGTGATTTTCCTTTACATGTCCGTTTCATTGAGTTCATGCCATTTGCCGGAAATGAATGGAATAAAAACAAACTCGTTTCTTTTAAAGAAATGTTGGACCAGGTTTCACATTTTTTTGAAATTGTTCCGCTCGAAAATGAAAGGCACGATACAGCAAAAAAATTCAAGGTGCTTGGACACGAAGGAACGTTCGCTTTCATCAACACCATGAGTGAGCCTTTCTGCGGAGATTGCAACCGGATCCGCCTGACGGCTGACGGAAAAATTAAAAACTGTTTGTTTTCCAGAGGAGAAATAGATCTGCTTACTCCGTTGCGCAACGGAAAAGATATTCGGGAATTAATTATTTCTTCCATTGAAAATAAAAAAGAAAAATGGGGCGGGCAGGAGTTGTTTGAATTGACGGAAAACCGCAGTATGACAGCGATTGGTGGGTAAAAATATGCACAGGTTTATTAATTCGGATTTCACAACAGTGTGCCGAATCGCTTCTTACTTCGTTAAAACTTCGTCAGACAGGTCGGTGGGAAGGCACAAATTAAAAAATGAAATGTCATCAGAAATAGTCTTTCTTTTACTTATTGTCATCGTTGCATTTTTATATGCATCGGTGGGACATGGCGGTGCAAGCGGTTACCTGGCGCTGATGGTAATTTTTGGTGTCAGTCCCCTGTTGATGAAACCATCCGCATTAATACTAAATATATTTGTTTCGGCTATCGCATTCGTTCAATATTTCAGGCAGGGACACTTTAAATGGAAATTGCTTGTACCCTTTATCATCACATCCATTCCACTTTCATTTATCGGTGCAAAAATTCAGGTTGATGTGCACATCTATAAAATAATTCTTGCAGCATGTTTGTTGTTAGCGATACTTCGTTTGCTTGGCTTTTTTGGCAAAACTGATATTGAAAAGAATAAAGAAATAAATCTTCCGGCTGCATTAATTATTGGTGGGATCATCGGGTTAATCTCGGGAATGATAGGGATTGGGGGAGGAATATTATTGAGCCCGGTTTTGCTTTTATTGCATTGGGCTAAAATGAAAGAAACAGCAGCTTTATCCGCAGCATTTATTTTTCTGAATTCTATCGCAGGAATTGCCGGGGCTTTTTCATCCCTTGAAAATATTACGTCACAAATTTTTTTGTGGGCAGCCGTTGGAATTTCGGGTGGTTTGGCCGGAGCATTTTACGGGAGCAGTAAGTTTGATAATAAAGTGTTGAAATACATTCTCAGCTTAGTACTGGTATTTGCCTGCATTAAATTAGTCATCACCTAATGAATAATGAGGAGAGTCGAAATATAAATATTGAGCTTGTCGAAATATGGTCACGGTAGAAGAAGCAAAAAAAATATTGTTTGAAAATATTCAGCAAACAAAGACCGCAGAGCTTAAAATTACGGATGCTTTAAATCATGTTCTTTCGGGAGATGTTTATTCACCCATTGATCTTCCTTCGTTCGACCAGTCTTCCATGGATGGTTATGCAGTAAATTCGGGAAATGATTCGGAGCGTAAAGAATTTGAAATGGTTGGTGAAATAAAAGCAGGTGATGATCCGACCATTTCGTTGAATGCAGGACAGGCGATGAGAATTTTCACCGGAGCTGCTGTTCCATCATCGGCCGATTCGATCATTATCCAGGAAAGAACGGAAGAAAAAAACGGAATTCTTTTCATCCAGGAAAAAATTAAAGCGGGAGATTGTGTTCGGAGAAAAGGTACCCAGATCAAAAAGGGAGAACTTGCTTTAAAAAGCTTCTCCGTGCTGAATCCTGCATCCATTGGCTTCATGGCTTCACTGGGTTTTGAGCAGGTAAAGGTGTTTGGCATACCTGGAGTTTCAATCATTGTTACGGGAAATGAGATCATTCCTGCCGGGGAAACATTAAAGAACGGAAAAGTGTTTGAATCCAATTCGTTTGCACTTATTGCGGCCCTGATGCAAATGAATATAGAAGTGAAGAATAATTTTCAAACAGGGGATAATTTGGAAAACCTAAAGGAGAAAATAAAAACTTGCCTGATTGATTCGGATATTGTTCTGATAAGTGGTGGGATTTCGGTCGGTAAATATGATTTCACACTGGGAGCAATGAAAGAATGCGGAGTGGAAACTATTTTTTATAAAGTTGCGCAAAAACCAGGAATGCCGTTATTTACAGGGAAAACCGGGAATAAAATTATTTTCGGATTGCCGGGAAACCCTGCTTCTGTTTTGGTTTGTTTCTATGAATATGTTTACCCGGTGCTAAAACAAATGCAGGGATTTTCGAGCTTTTCTTTACCTGTCGTGAAATTGAGAACGCTGAAAGAAATAAAAA
The DNA here is from genome assembly GCA_044448845.1 of Bacteroidia bacterium. Classification (GTDB taxonomy): domain Bacteria; phylum Bacteroidota; class Bacteroidia; order UKL13-3; family UKL13-3; genus CAIUEQ01. Next base: position 2,754 of record JBIOHI010000035.1, on the reverse strand, counting down.
AGAAAAAGGGTAAATCCAGTTTTATCAGGGGAAAATTGATAAATGACGGAGTGCTCGAGTTGGAACAACAGGATTCGAATATGTTGAGATCTTTTGCCGAAGCAGACGGTTTGATCTACCTTGATAAAGAAAAGGAAATGATAGATCGGGATGAAGAGGTGGAAGTTCATTTGTTACCCTTTCTAAAATAAGTTCGAAAATGAAAGTCTTAGTATTTGGTGAATTGACGGATATCATTAAAAGTGATTCAATTGAGATTGAAGCTTCAAATGATCGTGATGAATTACTAAAAAAAATTTATCTGAAATTTCCTGTATTTCAAAGAATAAAATTCCGTTTGGCAGTAAATAATTCGCTGGTCGATTCCAATATCAAACTAAGCCATTTGGATGAGATCGCTTTGCTGCCGGCCTTTGCCGGAGGGTAATCCCCGTCTGGTATCCAAATAATGGAGGCTTCTTAATCATTATTCGTGTTTCGAAGAATTTTCCCGATTAAATTTAAATTTATTATAATATTCAGTTCGAATATCTTTGCGGTTAATGACAGAAGAAAAACGAGAACATTCATTTTTTCAGGATGGGGCAATCTCCCCGGAAACCATTGCAGCAAGTATTGCCCATCACAGCGCGAAAAAAAATATCGGTGCCCACCAGATATTCCTGGGCCAGGTTCGCGAGGATGAAAAGAACGAAAAAAAAATAATGGCTATACAGTTTGACGTTTATCCAGAAATGGCGAAAATCGAGATCGGGAAAATACGTGAAGAAATTATCTTAAAGCATAACCTGACCTGTGCACATGTTATTCATAGCCGGGGATTGGTTGGAACCGGCCAGATTTGTTTTTTTGTTTTTGTTTCGTCACCACACAGGAAAGCTGCAACCGATGCCTGCACCGAAATGGTTGAACGGATAAAAAAGGAAGTTCCGATCTTCGGGAAAGAGATCTTTGAAGATGATTCTCATCAGTGGAAAAAAAATAATTAACAGTTTACGAAATACAAATCAATACAAATTTACGAATCGGAATATTTCGAAAAAAGCAACCGGTTTCAGTTGATAAACTATTCGTACATTCGTAAAAATTAGAATTTCGTAAAAGATAGTATGCAGGATATAACTCATAAAAGTCCAACACTAAGAATTGCGGTTGCACAAGCGATAGTTTTGGTGAGCAAAGAAGAAACAGTGAGCGCAATAAAAAACAAAAAGGTTCCTAAGGGAGATGTTTTTGAAATGGCTAAGGCTGCGGGATTACTGGCAGTAAAAAAAACAGGTGATGTGATCCCTGACTGCCATCCCATGCCGATCGAAGGAGCAAATTTCCAATTTGAAATAGAGGATCTTAAAATAAAAATCACGCTTGAAGTAAAAACCATTTACAAAACCGGGGTAGAAGTGGAAGCCATGCATGGTGTGTCAATCGCTGCACTCACGATGTACGACATGCTCAAACCGATCGACAAGGGAATTGAGATTACCGCTGTGAAATTACTCGAAAAGAAAGGCGGGAAATCCGATTTCATAAATACTTATAAATCCGATCTGTGTGCCGCAGTGATCGTTTGTTCCGATTCTGTTGCTTCAGGAAAAAAGCAAGACAAAGCAGGCAAAGCGATCGTTGAAAAATTAAAAGCATGGAATGTAAAGGTCGCAGATTACGAAATCATTCCGGATGATGCCAAATTGATAAAAGAAAAGGCAGAACAATTCAGCAGGCAAAAAGTTGACCTGATTATTTTCACAGGTGGCACCGGACTTTCATCCAGGGACATCACACCAGAAACCATCAAGCCTGTACTGGAAAGGGAAATTCCTTCTTTGATGGAAACGGCAAGAAATTACGGGCAACAAAGAACTCCATACGCCATGCTTTCAAGAGGTGTTGCAGGAATGATCAGCAAGTCGCTTGTACTTACTTTACCGGGTTCAACACGCGGTGCCGAGGAAAGCATGGACGCGTTGTTTCCTCATTTACTTCACTTGTTCCGTGTGGTTGAAAACAAAGGACACGGATAATTTTAGCTGAATTATTGTGACGAATTTTGAAAGAATGATACAGCTTGCCGGAGAAGTGTTTGATGCGCACAATGATCCCGCGCAATTAGACGTGAATGAAGGTGTGATCGGGCAGTTGCATCGGTTGCATCCTGCATCGGTCTCTGAATTATCGGAAGGAGACGGACCTGTCATTTGGGTGATCCTGATTCCAACAACTGTTCAATTAATGAAAGAATTTATTGATGAAAAAATTTCAGAAACCGAATTATTGAACAACACCCCGTTCAATAAAAAATATGATGCCTTGTATTTATGCTCAGCCATGACGTTACCGGAATTTAGAAATAAAGGGCTGACAAAAAAAATAATTTTAGATGCAATCCAGCGTATTCGGGCAGACCATCCCATTCAAACTTTATTCACCTGGAGTTTTAGCAAGGAAGGAGAGATGCTTGCTGAAAATATTGCGAGGCAGGAAGGACTTTCCTTGTTGAAACGGCAAAGTAGAAATTACCACCTTCCCTAACCCTTCCTTAATAGGAAGGGAACAGTTCTCGTTAGCGACTAACTATTCCTCCACTCCGGTTTTCTTTTTTCAAGAAATGAATTGATGCCTTCGTTGGCATCGTGGGTGTTCATCAATTCCTTCACATACATCATTTCGAGTTGTTGCAAAAAATTGGTGAGGATATGATTGAATTTTGCCCGCGATGCACGTACACCAAAGCGAAGCGAGGATGCACTCTTCGGT
>JBIOHI010000034.1:0-12779 GCA_044448845.1 Bacteroidia bacterium | reverse complement strand
ATTTTATTATTTTTGAATGATGGGACTCACTTATGCAAAGGTTGAATTGATCAACCAATACGATGAAAATAAATTCGATGAAGGTTTGATAATGGAAAATCAGATACGGAAAATGGAATTGGAACTCATGGTGGATACAGGTGCGATCCGGTTGGTGATCAACGAACAGATCCGCGACCGTTTAGGTTTGAAAAAAGGATTCCTGATGAATGCTTCTTTTGCCGATGGCACCGTCAAACCTGTTGAATTGGTAGCAGGAGTGAAAGTGAAATTTGGCGACCGCACCTGTTACACCGATGCTTTTGTTTTACCAGGAGATGCTGAACCATTGCTTGGCGCCATTCCACTTGAAGGAATGGACCTCGCTATCATTCCTTCCGAAAATAAATTAGCTTACAATCCGAAACATCCGGATGGGGCAGTGTTTTCGCTGAAATAAATTTTAAGCATTGAAAAATCAAAAGTACCGGATTCGTTCCGGTTTTTTTATTTGTGATTCTGTGCTTGTTTTGCAGCATGATCATTTCTGTCATAGTTGTTGTTGATGAAAAAAACGGGATCGGTAAAGACAACCAATTGCTTTGTCACCTTCCTGCCGATTTGAAATACTTCAGACAAACCACCACAGATCATCACATCCTGATGGGAAGAAAAACTTTTGAAGCTTTGGGAAAACCGTTGCCAAACCGCACCAATATTGTTATTTCACGGTCAACCGGAGTAATCGAAGGATGCGTGGTGAAGAAAACCGTGGAAGATGGGATTGAATTTGCAAAAGCAAATAACGAACATGAATTATTCATCACTGGTGGGGGAATTATTTTTGATCACGCTTTAAATCTTGCGGATAAAATGTATATCACTCACATTCATCACACCTTTGAAGCGGATACTTTTTTCCCGCATTTCAAAAAAGAAGAATGGAAAGAGGTTAAAAATGAATTTCATAAAGCCGATGAAAAAAATCCGTACGATTTTTCTTTTTTGGTTTATGAAAGAAAAGTAGTCATGTGATAAATAAAATTATTTTGAGCGGATAGCATCCACCGGGTTGAGACGGGAGGCCGAAAGTGCCGGAACGATTCCCGAAATGATCCCGATCACCACCGAAACAAATATTCCCGTAAAAATATTTCCCCAGCTTAATTTAATATCGAAATGCAAAATACTGGTGACGGCATAGCTCGATCCCCACACCATTGCAATGCCGATGGCACCCCCGAACAAACAAAGAATTACGGCTTCCACTAAAAACTCGATGAGTATAAAATAATTTTTTGCTCCCAGTGATTTTTGGATCCCGATCTGGTTGGTTCGTTCTTTCACCGAAACGAACATGATGTTGGCAATGCCGAAACCTCCTACCAGCATGGAGAATCCACCGATGATCCATCCGGCAATTGACATCACGCTGAAGAAAACTTTCAACGGTTCGGTGATCAGCGTGGTTTTATTCAATGCGAAATTCTGTTCTTCCCAGGGTTTCAATTTCCGGATGGAGCGCATGATGCCACGTAATTCGTCTTCCATCATTTCAAGCGGAACATGGCTTGATGCTTTCACCTGTATCTGTGCATTGGCACGATCGGAATTGATGCGCACATAATTGGCAACGGTTTGTACCGGTAGTAAAACAAGATTGTCCATGCTGTTCCCGATCAGGCTTTCGCCTTCCTTGGCTACCACCCCGATAACTTTAACTTTTGTCCCACGGATGGTGATCTCTTTGTCGAGCGGATTGATGTTGGGGAAAAGCGTTTCGGCAATCGCATAACCAAGCACCACAACGTTCGATCCGTTCAGTGATTCGTTCTCCGTAAAAAACCTTCCGCTCACCAGATCAAAGCTTCTCACATTATTGTATCCGTTCGAAACGCCAAGGATATTAATCCCTTCGGCAGAATTGCTTTTGTATTTTGCCGTTACTCCACCCAACGTAACAACCATAGCACTTGCCGAAGCCAATCCTGATTTTTCGGTTACCGTGCGAAACTCCGAGAGGCGTACATTCGGCCGGTTCATGTATTTCCACCACTTATAGTCGCCCGAAAAATCCCATGGCCACTTGTCAATGAAGATCACATCTTTTCCAAGCGACTCGATACTGCCCTCCACGTTCCGTTCGAGTGAATCCACCATGGTAAGCACCATGATGATGCAAAAGATACCAATGGTAATCCCAAGCGTGGAGAGACTAGTCCTTACTTTGTTGTTACGCAACGATTCCCAGGCGAACGAAAAACTTTCGAACGCCTGCACGAGAGCCGGAATAAGGATGCGCCTGAACACGCATCAAAAATAAACGAAATAACTGAATTTATTTGATCAGGCTGAGACCATCTTTTGCCGACTTGTCATTTGGAGCGTAAAGTAATGCCTTTTCAAAATAAAGTTTCGCATCAGCCGGTTTACCAAGCTGGTGGTTGGTCCATGCCAGCATAATGAGTCCATCGTAATCGAACGGATACAAACTCACGAGACGATCGAAGTAGTTCCATGCTTCTTTATAATCTTTCCGCACATAATAAATATAACCCAGGCGGTAATTCACAATGGAGTTTTTCGAATCAATGGATAAAATGGTTTTATACTCGGCAATCACTTCTTCCCATTTGTTGAGCGCGATGAGCGGAAGCACATATCCCATTCTCGGTTCGATGGCTAAAGGACGGAGTTCGATGGCAAACCTGTAATGCATTGCACTTTCGTTGTACGCTTTGGAGATGTATTCAAGATAGGCAAGACGCAGGTTGCATTCGTAACTTTTATCATCGTACACCGATTGAACATTGGAAATGGCCCCGGGAATATTTCCTGCTTTTTCCAACGAGTAGCTTGAATAGAAAGCTTCGCGCATTTTTTCGTTTTGCGCAAATGCACCGATCGTGAATAAAGTAATTGAGAATAGAAGTTGAATTTTTTTCATGATGATTTATTTGATAGCAAAGCTAACATGGGCAGGCGGAGAAACTAAACGGCTTCGGTTAAAATTCTGTAAAAGAAGAAAAGAATTATTTGATCAGGCCAAGGCCTTCGGTAGCGGATTTATCGTTTGGCGAGAGCAACATCACGCGCTTGAAATAAAATTTGGCATCTTTCATTTTTCCCAACTGCAGGTTGGTCCATGCGATCATCAGGTTTCCGTCATAATCGAAAGGATACAATTTGATCACGAGTTCAAAATGTTTGTAAGCCTCCGGGTAGTTTTTCCTGGTATAAAAAATATAACCGACCTTGTAGTTCACATTTGTGTTTTGCGGATCCAGTTTTAATATTTCCTGGTATTGCCGCAGCACATCGTCCCATTTTCCCAACATGGAAGAAGGATACACATAACCCAGTCGGGCTTCGATCGAATGAGGCATCAATAATATGGCTTTTGAATAATATGAGGTGGATTCGGAATACAGCCCTGCTTCGTAATGCAAATAACCCAGCCGGAGGTTCGATTCGTAATCACCGGCCCGGTAAACCGTTTTAATTTCAGCGATGGCGCCTGAATAATTCCCTGTTTTTTCGAGCGAATAACTTCTTTCGAAAGCAGCCTGAACAGCGTCCTGGGCAAGCAGTCGGATACATATTGGCACAAGAAAAATCAGCGTGAGAATTGTTTTTTTCATGCGCGTAAAATTAGAATATAAATTTTAATCCGGCAAGTGCCATCCTGTAATCATAATCTGTTTTCTTCGTAACTTCTGTTTTTGATTCGTACAACAACACTGCATAAACCCCCAGGTTCTTATAAATATTCCAGTCAAACATCAAACTCATTTTCTGGTGTGTGGCATCAGGCGAATTGGAAACCAGGTACCCGTTCATCTCCGAAAAGTTCACCACGCCATAACCGTTACCGATCCCGGCATATAAATAATTAAATGAGGCTGAGAATTTGGGAGTAAAAAAGTATTTGACTCCCGCAAAGGGCATAGGCCATAACCTGTAGATCGTATCCGTAAATAAAATGGTTCCTGCATTAACGGAGAAAGAATTGTTGTGAAGCGGATACCACGCAGCTTCAACCTGCTGCTGCAGTTGTGTTCCGGGCTTCAGGTTGGAGAACGATGCACCGATCCCAAGTTTAAAATCTTTAGTTACTTTATCCGCGGCAAATGAAAGATGCACCGGGGTGAAATTAACCGTTTTTCCATCGGCCGAATTAGTAAAATTCAGATCAATGAAATGTATGGCCGGCATCAGGGTCCAGGAATTTCTGACGGGAATATTTAAAGTAAGATAGTATTGTTGTTGTGAAAGTTTTCCGTCATACACCTGTTGGTTTACATAACTGTAAGCATTGTAAGCCGTGATCTCCCTTCCGAAACGGAATCCGAATCCCAACTGAAAATAATTCATGGGTTGGTAAAGGCTTTGGTCACTCGAAAATTTCAATCCATATTCGGTATGAACAAAACTGATCACCGGGGGATTTTCAGTTTTCGTATTCTTTTTCGTTTCATCCGAAAAGCTATCCGATAATTTCAAAGCCAACGGGTATTGTTCGGTAAAGAGATAGCAGTAATATAAATATTCCCTCAGTGATTCATTGTCGCTGTTCATGCTAAAAGCTTTTTCAAAATGGAACAGCGCAATCCGGTACTGCTTCAGCGAATAATAGGCAACACCGAGGCGAAACCGGATGTAAAAAAAATCAGTTTGTTGTTTAATGGCGCTTTCGGAAAATTCGATGAGTTTCTTCCATTCCTTTTTTTGGAAGAGATCGGCTGTAATTTCTTCACTGTTCGAAACGACCGAGCTGTCCTGTGCCAACAGGTTTCCGCTAAAAAGAATAAAAACGACCAGGAATTTCAAGCGATGCATCGGGCCCGTGTTTCTCCTTGCTTGGTTTGAATGATAAATTCCGCGATCTTGTTTTTACGGATCACGAGTTCATAGGGGTTCTCCTTAAAAATTTTCCGGCCATTCCTAAACTGCGCGATTGATCCGATCCTTATTTCTTTCGGTGAGACCGAATCATCGGCAGAGATGAATTTGGAGGAGTATTCCGCTTTCAGGTAGATCAGGAAAGGAGCGGTGAAATCCTGCACCAGCCGGCTGATGCCCGAATAAAATAAGGAAATGGGAAGCCGGTCTTTTATTTCCATTCCTGGATAATAACCGAGCAGGATCTTATGAGCTGCCAGGTAAAAATGATACAGCATCGAATTTTTATCACCGGTGAAATCGGTGAAATAATGCAGGGTTCCGTTGTTCACAAAATACGCGAAGGATTTTGTTTGCGGGCAATACAGGTAAGATTGATTGTACGCATCGGTGAATACTTCCCAACTTACCAATTCCTTTTCACCTCCCGGTTTTTCAACTTCAAATTTCAGGGTCACGCCCGGAATGAAATTAAAAGAATCGGCAAGCAACGGAGTGATGGCCACCCGCGATATAAGTTGTCCCTCGGTTGGATAATCGAAGGAATGAAACTGAAGTGTGCCTTTTTGCCTGGTGAGATAATAGCTCAACGGGTACATCATCGTTTTCGATCCCACGTAAGGTGTGCTTTGCAACTGGAAATGAATATGCGGTTCGGGCGACCTTCCTGAACTTCCACAAGTGGCAAGCATTTCGCCCCGCTGCACATAATCCCCGATCTTCACTTTCATGCTTCCTTTTTTCAAATGGCAAAGCTTGCTGTACAGAAAATCACCGTGCCTGATGATGATCGTGTTGCCCCAGTTATTTTTTATATCCACATCGCCCACTTCGTTATCGTTGAGCCCGTCAATGATATTCCAAACGGTACCTGCATCCGGAGCAAGTACCGGAAGGTTGTAACAAAAATAATCAGTCACTTCGGTACCCGGAAGTTTGAAAGATTGCTTCATCTCATTCACCACTGTGAAATCCCAGGCATAACGCCAGTCTTCCTTATGGGTGATTTTGCCGTCATATCCCTGGGAAATATTCCATTCACCGAAAAAAGGAAGGTGAATATGAAAATATGTTTCGTTTTTAAAACGTTCGACCTGGTTGTGGATGTAATACAAATTTTTCTCCGGTGAATACAACTGGTGCATCACGAGACTCAGCCCGTTGAACTTTACCCGTACATTCAATAACATCATGAACAAGATCAGTGCGATATTAAAAGGCAATGAAAAAAGAGGCAACTGGAATGGTAACAATAAAACCGAACAGGCCGAGATCAAAATGGCGATGATCGGCATGGCAATAATTACCAGCACGTAAGAACGTACCGAAGGGATAACGAAATATCCTCCGAGCGCAATGGCAGTGAGAATAAAATTAAAACCGATATAGGAATACAACAACGGGGTGAATGTGCCAACCATGAAATAATAAAACAAATAACCAATGCTGAACCCGATGAAGGAAAGCGAAAAAGCAATGCGGGAATAAATGAGCAGACCTGCGGCAGCCAGCAAACCGGCAATGATGTTGTACTGGAAAAAGATGGCCGAAATGGATTTGAAATAAACGATGAAAAATGCGGGTAAGGTGTCGCTCAGTTGATCGGCAAGAGCAGTGAGCCAGTCAATATGCAAACCAAACCACGAGGCATGAATGGAAGAAAAGGTTTCCGGCTTCAGTTCAATGTGATTGAAAACGCGCATGCCCAGCATCATGATCCATAAACTGATGAGAAAGGGCAAACTCATCACCGGCACTTTGTATTTGTAAGAAATGTTTTGAAGGATCACGTAAAACAAAACTGAAAGGAGCGAAGCAAATACCAGTAAAATAAAAAACTGTAAATTGTACTGGTAGAAAAGTCCAAACGCAAGCCCGATCATAAGCGCGTTGAAACTGTAAACTCCGTAGCGGATATTATTCCGGTCGAGGCCGATCCAGTAACTGAAAAGAACAGATGTTGTAATCGAAATGATACCGCTCAGCCCGGTCAACGGATCAAAAAATGTGGAGAGAAAAATGAGTACGGCAAATGTTTTATTATCCGAAAAGAATAATTGCGAATAACTGTTGATGAATGCCTGGTAAAAGAAGTTTTCTTTTTTACTGCTCACTGATTTTGATTTTCGTAATTACGCAATTACGTAATTTCTTTCCTATAGTTTGAATTTTGATAAATGATCCGGAAGCACTTCATTCATCGTGATGTTTTCAATGGTTTCGTGCTTCCTTACCAGGTGTGGTTTTCCGTCCATTCCGATCATCACCACAGCCGGCCTCATGGCAATGAACTGCATCCACTGGGTCATGTTGTAAGCGCCCACGGTGTGCACCACCACGTTATCATTCTTTTTCAAAAGAGGAAGTGTTACGCTGTCTCTCACCACGTCAATGTTCATGCAAAGCGGACCGTACATCACGGTGTCTTCGGTATAGGTGCTGAAATCCTGTGCCGGACTAATTTTATGATTGTACCAAAACGAGGTGAACAAAATATTTACTCCGAAATTCATGATGGTGGCTCGTCTTCCGTCCGACAATCTTTTATTGGCGAGCACGGTTCCCAATAAATATCCGGCTTCATCGATCAGCGCACGGCCGGTTTCAAGAATTAAAAGCGGCAGATCTTTTTCTATGAATCCTGCATTCAGCAATGCCGAACAAATGGCTTCGGCAAACTGGTTGAAGTCGGGAGAAATATCGGTGCCGGGAAGATAAGAACCTTTCAACGTATTTTTTGAAGCGAATCCTCCGCCCATATCAATGTACTGGATGGATTTTCCGAATTTCTTTTTGATGGATAATGCCAGGTCGGAAAGCTTGTAAGCCGCAACCGAATAAGCGCTTGGTGAAAGCATGAAGGTTCCGATATGGCTGTGCAAACCGGTCAATTCCAGTTTATCCCCAAGAATGATTTTGTTGATGGCATCCCATGCCTGCCCATTCTCGTAATTAAAACCAAAACGATCCCACATCGGGTAAATTCCTGTATCCATATTCACGCGTATGGCAACACTCGGGCGTTTTTTCAGCTCTTCGGCAAGTTCGGTGAGGCGATACAATTCATCGAGGTGGTCGATATGGATCAATGAATTATTTTTTATCGCCAACGTTAAATCATCATCGGTTTTATCCGGGCCGTTAAAAATTATTTTGTTTCCGGGAACACCGTTCTTCAATGCTTTGTTGTATTCGAATCCCGAAACCACCTCGGCCCAAGATCCTTCCTGGTGAAATACATTGCACACCGAATTGATGTAATTTGTTTTGTAACTCCATGCGAACTGAACTTTGGGATACCGCGTTTTAAAAGCCCTGGTGGCTTCGTGATAAGTTTCACGTATGGTTTTTTCACTGATGACAAAAAGAGGTGAACCGAATTTTTGTATCAGTTCTTTCACGTTGCATCCGTCAATATTCGTTACAGGTGCATATTCCGTTTTCGTTCCAAACTTGTTCATGATCCCTGAATTGATTCGCTGAATCAGCGGCCTTTCATATTGAAGTCTCTTCATTTATCTGTTTTGTTTATACCTAATATTTTTTATAACTCACCTAAGGTGGCAATGGTTTCGAATTCTTTCAGATCACAAATGAGATCATAAGAATACCGCACAAACATTTTTCCCACTTCATATTTTTCAAACGGTTTTACTTTTACTCCCAAAGCCATTTTCACCAATGCTTCCGGGTGATTTTGCCCTGCACCCACCGCGAGGTAAATCCAGGCCGGGAACCTCGGGTTGATCTCGATCAGGTAATATTCGTTTCGTTCGGTGCGGATCATTTCCAGTTCAAAACCACCGCGCCATTTATTTCCTTTCACTATTTTTTTTGCGATGCCCCGGAGATTATCATCTTCAATAGATATTCCGGCCCAGGCTTTTCCTTTGTCGGTGATATACGTTTTTCGCATCGCTACCGCACCAACGAGGTTTCCTTTACCGTCACCAAGGCCGGTGAGGTTCACTTCCGTTCCGGGTGTGTATTGCTGGATGATGATCGGCAGGCCCCATTTGCCGCTGATCTTATTGAAATAGCCCATCGCCTGGTCCGGTGAATAGGCCACCGAAGCATCATAAAATTTTCCTTTCACAACCAACGGGTAACCGAATTCGTAAGCAAGCGAATTGATCTCCGCCATGCTGTTGATCATTTTACTTTTCGGAATTTTGATGTCGTATTTTTTTCCGAACGATTCGAGGTTGTACTTATGCCGTTCTTCAAATTGTTCGATGGTGGGCAAAAAAGTATGAATGTTCATTTTCTTTTTCAGCACATCCTGCAGTTTGATGAAATTAAAAAGTTCAGCATCAAAATTCGGAATGATGAGATCGAGTTTTTCGCGGGAATGAATGTAATCCAGCCGCGTCATCAGGCTTTTCTGCCCTGCTGAGGGAAGCGGGATCTGGTAAGTCTTGTCCACGTGATCGTGCATGTAAATCCCGGGTTCCAGTGAATCGTACGACAAACCGATGATGCGCACATCATAATCCTTCATGTCGCGCAATGCACGGATGACGGCAATTCCAGGCCCCGGACTGTCGATGTTGTTCAACCCTGTAATTCCAATGCTAAGCTTTCTTTTGCTCATCCGTTTCGGTCAAGTTAAGCTGCTCGATCCCTTTCATGAAATCGTAGAGATCTTTTTCAATGGTTTCCTTATCGGTCTGATAATTTTGAAGCAGGAGGCTTTTTATTTCCTCTTCCGGTTTATTGTCTTTCATCATTTTCAGAATTTCCAGCCCGATAGGATTCACCGAATAGGAATCGCCTGTGGAAGGATTGAACACAAATCCTGTATCGCTGAGTGCCAGATTTTTTTTGATATGCATGATTGAATGGTTTGATTTATCTTGGAATATGAGGACCTCCCGGTGGATGCAGTTCAGGAGGTGAATGCAATGGCCCGCTAGTTCCACCTGATTTGTTTTTCATCACGTCCTGTATCACCATGTCGAAAATTTCTTTTTGAGCCGGGTTACAAAGGTCACGCACTTTCCTGAAATGATCGTAGGTGAGTTTATCAGCCTGCTCTTCCATGATCATTACATTCGACAAGTGCTGCAGCGCAACGGTACTATCCTTCTTTTCGCCCTGCAGCTTATCGAACATTTCCTGTTTTTCTTTCCGTATCACCTGTTGGATCTTTTGTAACTGGTTGAAATGTTCCTGTCTCAGCAATTCAAAAGCGGCCGATTGTTTTTCATCAAACCCGAGCTTATTGATGATGAATTCTTTTGAACCTAACTGTTCTTCCGTTTTATCGGGTGATTTTTCATTTTCGTAATGACGCCAGATCACTATGATGGTGATGATATTAATGACGAGCATGAAAAGAAATAAGTTGCTGAAAAGTTTCAGTTTGTTGATTTTCATCTTTTGATCTGTTGAATGTGGCTGAAATATTCGTTCGTGATCATTTTTATTCCTGAGCGGTAGTCCGTTCTTGGAGGCTGGTGGCGCAGGTAAAAATAAATCACGGCAACATTAATCAAAATGCTGAAAAATAGAAGTATGATATATCTCAAATAAAGGGTATTCCTTTCCGGGTTGCCGGAACCAATTTTTTCGGTGGTGATATGGCGGTCTTCGTTTTGCAATGAAATGAAAGATAAAATTTGTTTGGTGTCTAAAATGTTTGCATAAAACAGGACGCAAGAATGAAAATAAGCGGTAAAAGAAAAGGTCAAATTTTTCAGACAGACCGCCTGAATACAGCCGTTCAGCTATTTCATGGAAAGAATCTCGACCCCGTTCAGGTCGTAATAAATGTATTCGATAGTTTCTGATTTTTTCAGCTCAACCTCGTAATACACTTGCTGTTTCGCGGTTTCAATTTTTGTTGCCCTGGTGATTTTCGCTTTCGGGTAGTTCTTTTTAAGGTCGGCATGAATGGCCGGAAGAAGCTTTGTCAAAGGAATGTCAATTCCTGTTTGCTGCCAGTTACCTTTCGGACTGAATACTGCAGTGCAGTTTAAACTGTCGAGTGCGAAGGAAGCTGAATAATCATCAATATTCTCTGATTCCCATTTTACCTTCTTGGCTTTTGGAAACTTCTGTTCAAAGGCTTTGCTCACCGCATCGGGCAAGGTCGAATTTTGTGCGTTAAGTGAAACGGCAAAAGCAAAAAGAAGGACGAATAAGAGTTTTTTTCGCATGTTCAATTTTAGGGTTTTTGCAACCAACCACCATTCAATTTCTTTCAACAATTGTTCGTATTTGGCAGGATATTTACAAGGAAGGGCTTACGGTTTTTGACTCCTTGCAGTTAAATGACCCGGATATTTTTTATATTGGAACATGGATTCGGAAGAAAAAAATGAGGTGAATGAACCGGTGATTCCCTTTGGAAGAAATTTGAAGATTTTCAATTCATTTGAAGAACAGGCAGAATACGAACTTAAAGAAATGGCAAGTCTTACACCGTTCCAGTGGCTTATCAGATTAAGGCAATTCATCAATATTGCCTACGGGATGCATGGTTACAATCCCGATGCTCTTCCAATCAAGTATGAAATCGAAATAAAATCATCTTAAAAAAAGCAAACTTTAGTTTCTTCAACTCACAACCGCCACTCTATTTCTTTCAATCCTTTTTCTTTTAAGTACTGATTTGTTTTCGAAAAATGCCTGCACCCGAAGAATCCGTTGTAAGCCGAGAATGGCGAAGGATGGGCTGCTTTCAGTACCAAATGCTTGTTGGCATCGATCAGGGATTCTTTGCTTTGTGCAAACCGTCCCCAGAGAATAAAGACCACATGCTCTTTTTTTTCAGAAACGATGTGGATGATCCGATCAGTAAAAGTTTCCCAACCTTTGTTCTGGTGCGAACCGGCTTCATCTTTTCTTACTGTTAAGGTGGCATTCAATAATAAAACTCCCTGGTCTGCCCATTTGGTTAAATTTCCCGACTTCGGAATTTCACATCTGCAGTCTTCTTTTAGTTCTTTAAAAATATTTTGCAACGATGGCGGGAACGGAACTCCGTCATTCACCGAAAAGCACAATCCGTGAGCCTGCCCGCTGCCGTGGTACGGATCCTGCCCGAGCAAAACAACTTTTACGTTTTCGAAAGGAGTGCGGTCGAGTGCAGCGAATATCTGCGATCCCGGGGGATAGATCTTTGCCCCTTTATTCTTTTCATCTACAAGAAACTGTTTTAAAATAATGAAGTAAGGCGTCTCAAATTCCTCTGCCAGCATGGACTTCCAACTGTCGTGTAAAATAATACCCATTTAAATCTTTACGAATTACGAAACCGATAATTACCGGTACGAATATACGAATCCTCAGTAATTCGTAAATTGGTCAGTGATTCGTATTTCGTAAATAAAAAGAATTCGTACATTCGTGATTGTTTCGTATTTCGTAAAAATAGTATTTCGTAAAAAGTAAACTCATGAAAAAATCAATTACGTTATTTTCAATTTTATCGGTATCATTTTTCGCCTTTGCACAAAGTGTTTCCAGGGATTATGCAGTGATGATCCAATCCACAGTATCAGTTAGTCCGCCTTCAATTACCCTGAAGTGGCAAAACATTGCGGGTACGAGAGGAATGAAAATTTACCGTAAAAATAAAAATTCGGTTGAATGGGGGGCACCCATTGCTGTTATAGGGACCGCGGCAACTCAATTCACCGACAATAACGTGGTGGCAGGAAACGCTTATGAATACTATGTAAAAAGAATTGACGCTTCGGATATTGCGAACGGTTATATTTATGTTGGAATAAAATTACCGGAAACCACTTATCGCGGAAAACTTTTACTGCTGGTGGATGCGAATTATACCTTACCCCTTGCCAATGAAATTTCACAACTGCAAAATGATCTTATTGGTGACGGATGGCAGGTGAAACGTATTGACATTTCACGTACATCCACAGTTAAAT